>CAZFPA010000072.1:0-8725 GCA_964520975.1 uncultured Selenomonadaceae bacterium
AACAAAAGCAGCAGATCGAAAAATAAGATATCCCGTCGTAAATTCCATTTAAATTTTTCCATTTTCCTGATTCACCATCCTCATCGTCAACAAAGCTTCCAATTGGTCGAAAGCATAAACCGTCCCTGTATCTGCATCGCCAAAACCACCATCCGCAGCAGATTTCTTATCGATCTGGAAATCCAGCATGCGCTTGTAGCACCAGTCCCCGGCTTCCTTTTCCTGCTGTGCCCACAGAAAGCGCGCAGCCAATGCATAAACGGCCGTAGATTCATCCGAATCCACCGGTGTTCCATCCAGCTGATAGTGGTTATACAACTTTTTCTTTTTTACCTGACGCTTTAGGAATTCCCGGAAAAGGGCGGTGTTTTTTCCGGCCTCGCTGGCATCAATGGCTGTATAGAGGTTTTCCACCATATTGATGGTATCGCCCCAGTTATATTTTTTCTCGGCAATCCCATAGGACTGCGGGTAAAAACCATATTCATTCTCCGGCATATGCTGCAGGATTGTAACCGCACGGGCGTGAACCTTGCTCCAGCGCGCATCCACCCCTGACAGATCGGCCATTACCGCGGTATCAAGATAGAACAAAGACACGAAATCCGCCTGGGTACGGCTGCTGCTATCATAGAAATCGCAGGGATAATCTTCCTTGTTGATATCCGTCCGCAGCATCACCTCTGACAAACTTTGCAGTTCCTTCACATATTTGTCCGGTGCTGACTTCTGTGCAATCAGATACGCCTTTGCCAGCCGCAGATCGTCAATCATCGCACTTGCCGTTTCGCCCTCACGGGATGACACATCGATTTTCCAGGGATAATAGCCGGCCGCATCCGAATAAAAGCTGGCCTGCGTGACCGAGGCATACTCGTCCAGCAGTGCGTTATCCCCGAGCAGCGCCGCATATTGCATTGCCTGCCCCATGGATTCGAGAACACTATAGGAAGTTGGTCTCCCATGATCGATCAGATAATAAATAATTCCGTTTTTAGCCTGCAGCGACTTCTGCAGAAATTCCACGCCACTGCGCTCATCTGCCGGAAGCGTGTCCAGCGTTGCCACGTCAGCCCGGATTTCCTTTGTTCCAGCCTGCGAGCGTCCTGGAAGACTGCAGCCCAGGATCAATATGCCTGACAGCAGTAATACGAACATGCCTGTAATCTTTTTCATAAGGTACTCCTCTTCAAGAAGCTGCTATTTCCTTAGCTGCTATTTTCTTATTGAAATATTTGCAACCGATATTATTATCTTACCCCTAAAATCTTAGGTCAATAGTATTTTATGGCTTATAGTTCCATAACATAAATAAAAAGTCCTACGAATCAGGGCTGTTATACCCAATTAATTCGTAGGACTACATCATACCTCGCCTTTAAACGGATTTCAAAAAAGCTGTGGCAATCGCGGCGAATTCCATGAGCGACAATGTCTCACCGCGGCGGGTTCCGTCAATACCAGCAGCCGGCAGAGCCGTTCGGATGAGTTCCTTATCGAATCCTGCTCCCTTGAGCGCATTGCTCAGCGTCTTGCGGCGCTGGCCAAAAGCTGCACGCACCACACGGAAAAACAGCTTTTCATCCGCTACCGTGACCGGCGGCTCTTCCCGGACATCGCAGACGATGACCACTGAATCCACCTCCGGTGCCGGGATAAAGGAACGCGGCGGCACATCGAGCTCGACATGCGGCTGCGTATAGTACTGAACCGCTACGGACAAGGCCCCGTAGGCCTTGGTCCCCGGTTCCGCCACCATGCGGTCCGCGACTTCCTTCTGCACCATGGTGACGAGCCGGCTGATCGGCAGGCGGCGCTCCAGCAGTGTCATGATGATGGGCGTCGTGATATAGTACGGCAGATTTGCGGCTACCTTAAAGGGCTCCGATCCCATGATCTCCGGAATGTTTACTTTGAGGATATCTCCCTGTACGATGCGTACATTTTCATACCCCTCCAGTGTCTTGGCGAGCACAGCCGGCAGCTTCTTGTCGAGCTCTACCGCAGTGACCTCCGCGCCGGCCTCAGCCAGTCCCTGCGTGAGCGTACCGATACCAGGGCCGATTTCCAGCACCCGTTCTCCCGGACGGATATCCGCCGCATCGACGATACCGCGTACGATATCGGCATCGATGAGGAAGTTCTGTCCGAGCTTCTTGCTCATGTGGATGTTAAAGGTCTTCAGTATATAGCGCGTGACTTCGCGGCTTGCAATCGTCGGCTGAATCATGCTTCGGCCTCACTTTCTTTGTCCAGGGCTGCGAGGGCAGCCGTAAATTCTTCCCGGGATACACCATAATGGTTCAGGCGCAGCAGAAAGGTCTTCGCATTGGCATAGCCTACACCGAGCATAGCCCCGAGGCGCGCCCGGCGTGCCGCGGCCGCAGCGGTCCCGCTCACCCTGGCCGTGATGAGATCCGCTCCGCTGAACTCATTACTGGGATTCCAGTCGAGTGTCCGCACTTTTTCCAGCGCGGTGCGGATGGCCTCCGGCGAGGCCTGTTCGATGCCGATGTCATCGTTGGCCGTAGCATCTTCCTTCGGCACAAAAGCGTGCCGGGCCTCCGGAAAGCGCTTGGTCAGGAACTTGCGGATGCGTTCGCCAGCGGAATCCGGATCGGTCATGATGATGATGCCGCGCTTCCGATAGGCCTGTTCAATGCTGTTCATCGTCGATTTTTTGAGGCTGAAACCGCCTGTGATGATGCAGTCGGCCTCCACCGCCTTGTCGATGGCGACAACATCCATTTTTCCTTCAACGACTAATACTTCTTTTATCATATATCTCTCCAAACTTCATCCGAGTATTTTCTGCACGGCGGTATAAACGTCCGCATGGATATCTTCTATCGACCGCGGCTGTCCACAGCTGCTGCAGGCGACGCGCTGCCAGCCGTATTTGGCGGCCAGCTCCACGTAGGCAGCATGGCAGCGGTGCAGGTATGATTTATCGCGTTCATGGATATCCTCTGCCTGCTTGTTTTCCCGGGCCCGCGCCGCGATGAGCCGGTCGCTCACCGCCGGGTCCATATCGAGAAACACCACCAGATCCGGTACCGGCAGCGCAAGCTTTACGAATTCAAAATCCCACAGCCAGTCCAAAAAGCGCTCCCGCTCCGCGGCATCTTCTATTTTGACCGCCTGGTGCACCATATTCGAGGTTGTATAGCGATCCGCGAGGATGATGTCCCCCGCCTCATAGTACTGCTTCCATTTCATCCGATAGGACGCGTAACGGTCGACCGCAAAAAAAGTCGAGGCCGCGAACGCATTCACATCATCGGCATGGCTGCCAAAGCTGCCGCCCAGATACATGCGCACCAGCACAGAGGAATCCGAGGCATAGTCCGGGAATTCGACACGATGGATGCGCCGCCCGTCCGCCTCCAGATGCTTATACAGCTCGCGCGTCTGCGTTGCCTTCCCTGAGCCGTCCCCGGCCTCCAGAATAATCAATCGCCCTTGTTTCTTCATACCCTGTTCCCCTCAATCACTTTGATGGTCTGCAGCGATACGTCCTCCGGCCCTACGACGCGAAGCCCCCGCTGCTGCATATCGCGGATATAGCCCAGAAGCTCTGCGGTGAGCAGTTCCCCCGGGCATACCACCGGTATTCCCGGTGGATAAAAGGTAATAGTCTCCGCACAAATACGGTTTTCTGCCACCGAAAACGCAACAGACCGGGCCGGCGCAAAAAACGCCTGCCGCGGCTCCATGGCCGCCGGTGGAATCGCGGGCAGCATCAGATCCGCTACCCGCCCCGGCACCGGCTGGCGGTCGGCCAGCGCCCGCAGCGCCGCCAGGAGCCGTTCTGCCTCCCGCCCCGTATCGGCAAAGGAGATGATGAACAGCAGGTTATAGGCATCCGACAGCTCACATTGTATCTTGTAGGTATGGCGAAGGATCTGCTCCGCCTCCAGGCCACTCAGGCCGATACCGCGTACCTGCACCGTGAGCTTGGTGAGATCGAGCGCCGCCGCGCCCGGGGTTCCCATCAGCTCCTCACCGAAGCACCAGAGCCCGGGAATCTCATTGATGCGCTGACGCAGCTCCACCGAAAGGTCCACCGCCCGTCCGACGAGCTCTGTTCCCCTTTCTGCCATCTGCAGCCGCGCAATATCAAGCGAAGCCAGCAGCAGATAGTTTGGACTGGTGGATTGCAGCAACGCGGCCGCTGCCCGGACACGGTCCTGATCGACACGGCCATAGCGCACATGCAGCATCGAGGTCTGTGTAAGTGATCCCAAAATCTTATGCGTGCTCTGCGCCGCCATATCCGCGCCGGCATCCATTGCCTGCTGCGGCAGCCGGCTGCTGAACCGCAGATGCGGTCCATGCGCCTCATCAACCAGCAGCAGCATATCGTTCGCATGGGCCAGAGCCGCGATATCAGCAAGCTCCGAGGCCACACCATAGTAGGTCGGCGATACAAGAAATACCGCCCGGGCCTCCGGGTGCTCCCGAATGGCCGCGGCTACCACCGAGAGCGGCATGCCCATCGCTATGCCCAGGCGTTCATGGACCGCCGGCTGCATATAGACGGGCCGGGCCCCGGCCAGAATGATACCACCCACGATTGAACGATGGGCATTGCGCGGCACGAGCACCGTGTCACCAGGGGACAGCGCCGCCATGAGCATGACATGGATGGCCCCGGTCGTCCCATTGATCATAAAATAGGCCGCATCCGAGCCATAGAGTGCCGCGGCCAGTTCCTGCGCTTCCCGGATGCACATCGTCGGCTCATGCAGGTCATCGAGTTCCTCCATGAGCGACACCTCCTGGCGAAGCCCCTCTTCCGTGATGAGCTTTCGCAGCAGCGGATGCGCGCCGAGCCCCTGCTTATGTCCCGGCGTATGAAAAGCAAGAGCGCCATCTCCGGCATAGGCCTGCATGGCCTCCGGAAGCGGCGCTTTCATTTGCTCAGCTATAAACTGTCTGTCCCGGTTCATACCTCTGCCTCAGCCTGCGGCCGCTGCAGATCCGGATACGCGTACTTCAAATGCACACGGGTTCCCTTGCCCGGAGCCGAAACCACGGACAGATCCGCCCCAATGATGTGGGCCCGTTCGGCCATGCCCAGCATACCGAAATGACCGCTGCCCTCGCCCTCCTGGCGACGGGCCTCCGCTTCATCCATATCAAAACCCTTACCCTCATCCACAACAAGCACCGAAAGATGGGACTCCGTAAACAACAGCCGCACCTTAGCCTTATCAACGCCGGAATGCCGATGCACATTGTTGAGTGCCTCCTGCAGGATTCGGAACACACTGACCTCAACATGCTTTTCCAGTGTGCGTTCCCGCCCGTCTACCTGAAAGGATGCCTGCAGCACGCCGCGTTCCCGCAGCTTCAGCAGCAGCTGACGCAGAGCCGGAACGAGTCCCAGGTCATCGAGAGACATCGGCCGCATATCGAAAATGATCTGCCGCACGTCCGTGAGGCAGCCCCGGATCTGGCGCCGCAGTTCCTGCAGGCCTTCCTTGGCTTCCTCCGGCTTTACATCAATGAGCCGCTCACAAATGCTGGACTGGAAGATGAGATTTGCCAGATCCTGCGCCGGGCCGTCATGAATCTCCCGCGATACCCGATAACGCTCCTCTTCCTGCGCCTTGATGATCTGCACACCCAAAAATTTATTTTTTGAAACACTTTCCAGCTGCGATACAACATCGCTGATCTGCGAGGTCAGATACCCGAACACCGAACCGATGCGCATGGCGAGACGCTCCGCATTCACGAGTGTCTTCTGCAGCCGGCGCAAGCGCAGCTCCAGCTTGTGACGCTGACGGCGCAGGTCGTATTCCTTCTCTCTGGTGATCCCCAGCTGTACCTGAACGTTTTTTACATCCTCATAGCAGGCCCGGATTCGCTCCTCAGAGTAATCAGCAAAATTGCTGCTGACCTGTACGAGCTTCTGCTTCTCCTGCTGCTCCTGCCGCGTGAGCTTGTCTACCTGCTCAATGGCCTTCGCTGCCTGCTGCTTGAGATCTTCCAGCGCCTTTTTGCTGTTCTCTACTTCTTCCTTGGTGGATTCATAGATCTCGAAGATCTGCCCCTTGCTGCTCTCGATTGTTTCCAATGTATTGCGGAAAATCCTTTTCAGGGACTGCTCCCCACTCGGCTCAGTCTCCCGATCCAAATCTTCTTCTGTTGTCGTCTCCGGTCCGAGTTCCAAATTCATTGAATCACCCTCAAAAAAATCTATTCTACTTTATTCTAACCCACCCGGCCATGGAACGCAAAGCTTTTCTATGATATTTCTCCAAAAAGGCACAAAAAACTCTTCTTCCGACAGAAAAAAAGCAGCCTGTCCGCACAGGCTGCTCTTCTGCAATACTATTTTTTTTGTGCTTTTTCCTTTGCACCGAGGCGCGAACGCCAGGTCGTCGCGGCATACAGCATGACCAGCGCAATGAGCGCCACCACCACATACACGCTGTCACCCGTGCGGAAGAAGGCCTCCATACCGCCATCCTTTGCCTTATAACTGACGGCCGCAGCCACTGCTGCGAGCACAGCTACGACAGAAATCAAACCATTCGGTTTTATGACAATCTCCTCCTTTGATCAGCTCACTGCCGATTCTACCCGCGGCAGCTGCTCCTCTTCCCATACGACCATCTGCGCCGGCACAAAGCCATTGAAGCTCGTCGCAGCCGCATTCGTATAGGAGCCGCAGTTCGGCACCAGCACCCGGTCCCCGATGGACAGGCGGGGCGCCATGAGGTCACGGCGTACCACATCGATGGAATCACAGCTGGGACCGACAAACGTCGAAAGACGCTGTTCCCCACGCTGGAAAAACTCCAGCTCGTATGTCCAGTGATCGAACACGATTCCATTGAAAGTGCCGTAAAGGCCATCATCAAGCACATACCAGGCCTCGCCGCCACGCTCCTTCGTGCCGATGACCGAAGTCACGAGATTCACAGCCGTACCGCAGACATAGCGTCCCGGCTCCGACCAGATCTCCGTCTGCGGAAACAGACGGTCAAGCTGCCGGTTGATCCCCCGCAGCATGCCCCGGATATCCGGTGTCGGATCCTCCAGCGACGGCACCGGCAATCCACCGCCGATGTCGAGCACGGACAGCTGCATTCCAGCCGCTGCCGCCTCATCAAACAACCGCCGGCAAACCAGCAGCGCTTCCCCATACGCCTCAGCGGTCAGCGACTGGCTTCCCACATGGAAGCAGATGCCCGTTGCCCGCAGCCCGGCCTTTTCCGCCTGCTGCAGCAACTGCAGCGCCTTTTCCGGCGGCGTACCAAACTTTGTATTCAAATCGACAACAGCCTTGGCATTTTTCACGCGAATCCGTACGAGCACCTGTGCCCCCGGAACCGTCGCGGCCATCTTGCCAATCTCGCTCTCATCGTCAAATGTAAACTTATTTACCCCGTATTCCGCTGCCAGCCTGAGTCCCTCCAGTGTCTTCACCGGATTTGCATAGATCATCCGGTCACCCTCGACCCCGATGGAATGCAGCAGACGCATCTCCCCCGGCGACGCCACATCGAAATTTGACCCCAAAGAGGCCATACGCTGCAGGATCGCGCCGGTTGGATTGGCCTTCATGGCAAAAAACACCTTGGCCCGCGGCAGATTTTTTTGCAAAAACGCGTAGTTTTCGCTGATCTTGTCCAGGGACGCCACCAAAAACGGCGTCGGATACTTGTCCGCAAGATCGTTCATTTCTTTTTCAGTTAGTTTAAAGCTTTTCATAACACTCTCCCATTCCTTAATGTACAATGCTGTACATGATATAGAGACACTTATTTTATCTCTTCTCCGTATTGTAGTACGAATGATGGGATTGTGCAATATATAAAATTACGGGATGGCTGCAGATTGAAAAATTTATTTTTCAAAAGGCCGCCAGGGCCTCGCCAGCGGTCTTCTCCGCCGCAAATGTCCGCAGGCGCTCCGAGGTGCAGATTGCCCGCAGCTGCTGGATTTCCGGACGTTCCAGATCCTTTTGGCGCACGGCTACGACCTGTGCATAGGGAGAATCCGCTGCCTCGATCACCGCAGCATCCCGGACAGGCACCAATTCCAGCGTTCCTGCCAGTGTGGTTCCCATCACCGTCAGATCCGCTTCCATGAAATGCTCCGGCAGCGAAAGCTCTGGCCATTCCACGAAGATCAGCCCGCGCGGATTTTCTTTAATGTCAGAAAGGGCTGCCGCCGTGCCATGACCGGAGCGCAGCCTGATGAGTCCTGCCTGTTCCAGCAGCTGCAGCGCCCGGCTGCCATTCACAGCCTCCTGCGGCAGATGCACCACCGCCCCGGCAGGAAGCTCCGCCAGGTTTTGCCCCGGGCTCCGGGCATAGACGCCCATGGGATAGAGCAGGGTACGGCACAACACCGCGAAAGCAAACCCCCGTTCCCGACATTCCTCCGCCAGCAGAGCCTGCGGCTGAAAAGCCACGGCATCGATATCACCGCGGGCCAGCTTCATGTTGGGTTCCGCATAGTCCTGCAGCAGCACGACCTCGATCCGCATCCCCTGCTCCGCCGCAGCCGCCCGCACCTCCTTCATGAAATCCGCCTGCATACCGGGCAGCACACCCACCCGCAGAACCGGTGCATTCCAGCTTTGCATGGCCAGCCCGACCACCAGCAGCAGTACTCCGATGATAGCCAGTTTCCCATACCATTTCCTCACGCTTCAGCCTCCCACCCGCATTTTCTTCCTTTATATTATAGCATTTTTCGCAAA
>CAZFPA010000073.1:0-4980 GCA_964520975.1 uncultured Selenomonadaceae bacterium
TGGCATGGAGATAATCCTCCGGTACCTTTCTCAGGGTAACCGAGGTTAAATTATAAACAGGGATCATCTCCAGACGATAACCGTCTTTGATATATGTCCGGTGGTTCTCCTGATAATTGCTCTGGTTTCCTGGTATGTTTGAAATGACGTTATCGCTTTTTAAACGCACAAAGTAATTGCTGTCATACTGCGTTCCTTTGCCAGCCAGTACATTCGTGAGGGAAATACAGGATATTGTCCCGTTCGCCTGCGAGGTCGCAAAGTCCCAGACATATTTGAAACCGCCATCTACAGTTTTGCTTTCTGTAAGGTTTCTGCTGCCGCGCCGGATGTCCTCCGTATTGTTCGCGTCATTGGACGCGTATCCTATGAGCGGATTGTCGAGCGGTGCATAGATATTTGCAGGATCTTCCTCAACCGGATTCTGATATAGCAGGAGTCCGCCCGTCAGCCTGCTGTAGATTGGCAGCATCCAGTCCTCGCCATATTTACCGTCGAAGTAGGGATTGTTAAACATGGCTCCCTGGATATTGGTATTTAAGATGTCCGCGATTGCCTCTGTTACAAGGTTCTCATCCCGGTATATTTCTTTTTTGCCCGTATGGACGTCTGTCAGTTCTATTGTGCTTTTTCCCTTGAGCATGTTTATTCCTCCCTGTTCAGATAGTCGGTTGTGATCGCCTTCACAAAGCCCGCTTCTCCGCTGATCACAAAGCGGTACATAAGCTGCCCGGTGATGGCCTTTTCCGACCATGCATCGGTTGAGATGGCTTCCAGCGCGGCCTTGGACATGCCGGATTTCTCCTCAGAAAGCTGCGCCCATTCCGTTCCGGTATATGTCCACCAAGCTTTCCCAGCATCAAATGATACGGCAAGGAGTGTGGCGTCATCGCAGTCGGCGGTTACCTTTTCAATGCCAAGAATAGAAGCATCGGACATGTCGATGTTTTCCGAGTAGATGACCTGCGGCTTCGGGATTCCGGTGTAACTTGCCTGAAAGGGCGGGAACCGGTTATTGGAATCATGCCAGTAAAGGATGGTCGGGTCTTTCAGGGAAAGAAGCAAAGCACCATCCGGGATTTCCTGTACGCCATTTGTCTCGAATATCTCTGCGGTCAGATCGGTATCCGTCAGTTTGGAAAGCGCTCCATTTGAAACCGTGTATAAGGCTTTTGTGGCATCCGTGATGAGGTACCTGCGGTTATATGGGTCAAGCAGCACTGGAAGGTCGTTTGACTGAACGAAGGCTGTCCCGGTTGCGTCCTGATGCAAAAATGAGAGATTCGACCCGGCTGCTGGCGTAAAGGAGATTGAACCTGATGTGGTAACCAGAGCGGATTCGCCAAGGTAAGCAGTATTCGTCGGCAGCGTTTCAAAATGCAGGACAATGTCCCCGGTATCAAGAAGCAGCAGATCCCAGACAAGCCTTACATCCTCTGTGGTCACGCTGTAGTTGGCATAGCCCTCCCAGCGGATGCGCAGAAATTTATAGTGGTTATAGATCGTTCCTTCCTCACGTCGGATTGTCCATACCTTTGCATCACGCCTGCAGACTTTGACCTGTTCGGTATTGCTGCCAATGCCCATCCACGAGTTGCCATTTACATAGATGTTTTCTGCAGCAACAGAATTGTAGATAAACCAGCTGACACCAGTCAGGGTATCGGTGCCATCATCGTTGCCAGAGTTGTCGCGGATGATGGCCATATTTTCTGTTGTGGCCAGAAGCTCTTTAATAGAAAAGTAATCAGCCATTTTGTACCTCCAATTCTGATACCGATTCAAATGCCGTAAAGTCAAGCGGATAGGCTGCAAGACTGCCGCGGTCTATTTCGCGGCTTTCACCTGTTATCGTTTCTTTGTAGCTGGTCTTTAGGATGACCTTGCCGTCTGTAAGCATGGTGTATGCCGTACCGGTTAGCTTCTTCGCAGGCTGCATATTGCCGTCAATAAACGGATCTGTCTTAAACGGCTCAATCGTGATGCCCGTCAGCGTATCAAAGTCGGCGGTAGAAATCGTAAGCGAGTCCATGCGGCCACGGTTAAGAGCACGTTCAGTTCCTCCGGAGATGGTGTATGCCTGCCGGAGCGTGAACTGCGTATCGTCGGTCACATAAACTTTGCTGTAGCGCATCTTTTGCTTATCACTGACATCAATTACGTCATGAACAATCGGTGCAAAGATTCTCAGCTGATCAGCAATCTCAAGTAGCGGCATACCGGTAAAAGCAAACTTTGAAATACTCTCTGTGATGCCTGCAGGCTCCGGTGTCAAAAGGGCCATTTCAAGAACTGCAGCAAGAGGAAGCGTCTGCATCCCGGCAAAAACAATCGGGAGGTATTCATCGCTTACTTCAATGCGCCCGTTCCATCTGTCCTGCGCGCCTAAGCCCTGGCCGGTAATGGAAGCAATAATGCCCTGTGCCTGTATGACCGCAGATCCGGGTGCAACCGAAATCCAAACTTCAAAGGTATGCAGCGTTTTTTCCTGCATGTCGAGAAGCGGGTAAAACAGGTTCAGGATGTGGTCGCCGCTGTGCCAGGTTTCCATCGGATGGAATTCTTCTACCTCATGCCCATCCACCACATAGGTAACCGTAACAACCGATTGACCATCTTCCTCCCAGGAAACAGGGACGGTGACCGTGGTAGCCAGTTCCCTGTTTTCGGTTTTGGTATTACCGTCTGCATCCTTTGTATCCTCGGGTAGGATGGTCGTGCCTGTTCCGGTCGCCGTGACCGCGCGTTTCAAAGAAGCTGCAGTAACTTGCAGGAGAACGGCTGCTTTGAATTCACAGTCGGTTTCTTCCTGCGTGGCGAATTCAATGTTTACAATCTCGACCTTGTCTGCGCCGAGCGTATACGCCATCGCATTCACATAGGAATAGGTCGCCATCTTTGTGGCCTCAACAGAATTGGTCAGCCCGGAGATATCCTTATCGTTCTTACTCTTGGCTTCTGAAAGGCGTGGATTTTTGCCGACACATTTGAGGGAGCACTTTCCGTTGACCTTGACTGTAATGGATGTGATTGCTGCAATCTTTGTAGCATCTGCCTGGCCTCCGGTAAAGGTGAGTACATCACCTGGGTCGAGTGCCGGATCTCCGATGGTTTCAGAATCGAAAGGCACATAATTGATTACGGAAATGGCATTCAGGATATTTTTAAGGATGCGGGTTCTGGTTTCATCAAGGCCAAATTGGAGCAAGGGATTAACCGCAAGGTTCATCGTCAGCCCGTCATCCGGGTCAAGCGCATAGTATTCTGCCGTATTCGTGCGCCGGTTTGTTGAACTAATAGCCGTATATCTGGTGACGAAATCAGAAAAGCTGGAAGAATACCGGTGTGTGCTGTTTACGCTACAGACCGGGCTTTCACCGTATTTTACAAGCTGCAGCTTTCCATCCCGGTTAATGAAGGCAAAGCAGCCAAGCGCCTGAGAAAGATAATGAAGGAAATCCCGCCAGGTTTCGATATCATTGTCCGGATAGACGCCGAGAAGTTCAGTGCCATTTGGCAGAGCTTCAATTTCTGCTTGCGTCTGTGCAAGGCTGACCTTGCAGTCGTTACACATGATGTTTAGAAAATCATATGGATAACCGCTGGACTGTTCTTTTTTATAGGCTTTTTCAAAGCGCAGCATTCCATCATAGGCCTTGAGTTCCAGCGTCCGTATTTTCCGGTTTGCCTCCGCCACATAAAAGATTCCCATCGGGATATCCTCGACATTCCCATCCGGAAGTGCCATGTGGAAATCCAATGCAATCTGTGCGTCCTCTAATGAGTAACGGTCAACGTCTGAGAAAAGGGATATGCCAAGTTCCGCAGAATAGACGGAGCCGAGCTCTATTTCAGATGTCCCGGAGCACTGTCTTGTAATATAGCCGGAGCCCTTGACAATGTCCTTATTGACAAACGGATAGTTTTTCCCGGTTGCTGTGGTGATGTTCCCAGACCATGTAAAGGAGCGGGCGTTTTCTTGTATTGCTGTCTTGTATAAATCAGATACGGGATACATAACGCCGCTCCTTTCTCATCAATATTCCTTCAATTCAAAGCTGACCTTCCAGAGCCCTTTTCTGCTGGTGTCGTGTGCAAGGGAAGTTTTGAAACCGTCGATGTACATTTCTCTGGTCTCCCTGACCATTGTCTCTGTATTAAAAAAGTTGACTGCGAGCTTTGGCTTCCCACGCATCGCGGACAGCTTTTTGAGCCACGCCGGTGATACCTGAAAGGAGACGGATATCTGGGCAACACCGGATCGCACGATGTCGCGCTGAGTCGTACCGGCTTCCGTTTCCCCGGAACTGTCTGCCTCCACATCGGAAAGCGCCAGATCATAGGAAACAGGAAGCGGCATGTCTGTGCCATCGATATTTAAATATTGTGTAAATGCCATCATCTGCCTCCTGACCGGAGCGCCATCCGCTGCTGGGCGGTAATAATAGTTTCATCCAGCAGGGTTCCTCCAAGGTAAACTGGAATGGTAATGTCACCTCCGCCGCCCACATTTTCAAGAGCTGCAGAGAGCGCGTTTACCATCGTGCCGGTCTGGCTTGCTACGGCATTCTGAATCATGGCCTGCAGGGACGAAACGCCGACGACGGCTTCCGCACCGGCCTCACCTCCGGCAAGCAGGCTGCTTCCGCTCATCCCGAAGATGGTCGGTGAATCCAGAATCATGCCGTTTCCCATTGCCTTCTTATACCAGTCCACAGAGAAATGCGGGATGGACGGCGGGTCGAGCGAGAAGCTGCCGGAAATAGAAAAGTGCGGCAGCTTGATCTTCGGCAGTTCCCAGTTGAAATTGAAGATGCCCTTGAGCTTATCTACAATCCCGGATACAAAGCTCCAGATGCCGTTGAACACGCTGCTGAACACATCCTTAATGCCGTTCAGAATTCCGGAGATCGTGTTGTGGATTGCGTTGAAGGCTGTGGAGATGCCGGTCTGCATGGCATTCACCACGCCCATGACCAC
>CAZFPA010000073.1:5080-8674 GCA_964520975.1 uncultured Selenomonadaceae bacterium
ATCCAGAACTGCCGGAAGCCGTCGCAGTTATTCCAAAGATAAATGAATGCCGCGACCAGCGCAGCGATTGCCGCAATAATCAGGATGATCGGGTTTGCCAGCATGACCGCGTTCAAGGCCCCGAACACCGGAGTAAGGGTACCGATGACGGAGGTGATGGTACCGACCGCCGAGATGACCTTGCCGATGACCACCAGAAGCGGCCCGATTGCAGCTGCAATCAGCGCGACCTTGATGATGACCTGCTGTACCGGTTCCGGGATGCCGCTCCAGATCTGCGAGAATGATTTCAGGGCATTGGAGATGTCCTTCAGCACCGGCGCAAGGACGGAAGCAAGGCTGTTTCCGATGTCGGCACCGGTTTCCTTCAGGGAGTTCATGGTCATCTTGAACTGGTCAATCGGGTCGAGCGTTTCATTGAAGGTGTTCTCGACGCTCCCGGAGAAGTTGCCGAGGGAGCCGGACAGATTGTCAAGGTTCAGTTTTCCCGTTGCGCAGGCATTGTAGATTGCTGCGCCTGCCTTACTTCCGAAAAGGTCATAGGCTGCCTGCAGCTTTTCCGTTTCAGAGCCGTTGCCCTTCATGGTGGCGGAGAAACCGGCAATCGCCTGATCCAGCGTTTTGCCATCTTTCGTCGCGTTCTTCATGGCAGTCTTTAAGCCCATCATGGCTGCCGAGGTATCAAGACCGGACATCTCGACCATGCCCATGAAGCCTGCGGCCTGCTGTGAATTCAGCCCCAGCTCTTTAAGCTGCACCGCGTTTGTCTGCAGGGCGGAAGCCAGCGTATCCATGTCGATGCCGGTTGCCTGTCCGGTCGCGTTCATGGCATCCAGCAGATCGCCTGCGTCCGAGGCATCTTGTCCGAAGGCATTCAGTACGCCGGAGACATTATCCACGGAGGTGGAAACATCCGTATTGTTCAGGTCAGCAAACTTGATGAATTTCCCGGAGAGATCGTCCAGCGCCTGTCCGGTCAAGCCAAAACGTGTGTTGACTTCACCGACAGCGGCACCGGCGGTCTCAAAGTCGGTCGGGATTTCCGTTGCAAGGTCTTTGACGGTCTGGTTCATGTCTTCCAAGGTCTGACCGGTCGCGCCGGTTTTCTGCTCGACGATATCAAGACCGGAATCCACCTCGCTGAAAGCAGCCAGAGAGGCCGCGCCGACCGCCACAATCGGAGCCGTCACGTGTGTGGTCAGTCCTTCACCGACCTCGGAGATTTTGCCGCCAACCTCCTGCATCTTGCTGCCAGCCTGTTTCAGGGTGGCGGATACGCTGGTGTCGGTTTTCTTGCATTGCTGCTCCAGACCTTTAAGTTCCTGCTCGGTGGCGATGATCTCACGCTGCCATGCATCATACTGTTCCTGCGTGACGGAGCCGTTTTTCAGGCCCGCGTCCATCTGATCCTGCACGGATTTTAACTGCGTGAGTTTCTCTTTTGTCTCGCCGACTGCCTGTGACAGGAGTTTCTGTTTTTGCGAGAGCAGCTCGGAATTGGTAGGGTCAAGCTTTAACAGGCGGTTGACGTCCGTAAGCTGCGACTGTGTGTTTCGGATCTCTTTGTTGACGCCGGAGAGGGCTTTGGAAAGGCCGGTCGTATCGCCGCCGATTTCCACTGTGATTCCTTTGATTCTGTCAGCCATGCGATGACCTCCTTCCCTTGGTTAAAATTGATCCATCTGTTCCTGCGTCGCTTTTGCGGGCCAGTCGTAGTTGTCATTACTCATTTCTGAGTACATGTCATTGACTGTACCGATGGTGAGCAGGTCGAGCTCGGAAATAGAAAGCCCGATCTGCACACAGCGGAGCAGGAACAGTGGCGTCGTCATTTCGCGTTCAGTTTCATAAGGTTTTTTTTAGACTCGACCTCCGTCTCCACATTCAGCCCCCACAGCGAAATGATCTGCGGCAGGATTTCATAAATGGAGAAGGTATTGAACTCATCAAGCCATTCCTCCGGAGTGTCCGGGATATCCGGATTCTTATGCTTGGCCATAAGCCAGGCGATGTTCTCGAAAAGCTCCAGACTGAAGGTATCCAGATCCGATTCCTGCGGATTGGCTTCATCGATGCCTTTCTGCAGCTGGTTCAGATCCTTGTAGATATCCCGGTGGAATTTGTTCCTGTACAAACGAGGAATGGCGGCAGAGGCACGGAATTCGACCGGCTTGCCGTCAATCTCGATGGTTTTTGTAACTGCCATAGTGCTGCCTCCTTATGCTGTCTGCGAGCTGGTCTTGGAAGACGTTGTCGCAGTGGTGCTGGTGCTTGTGCTGGTACTGGCGGCGGCGGTCGTAGTGGTGGTCTTATCCTGCGGCTCATAGACCTTGGTGTACCAGTTGTTATAGGTTTCCTCGCTGGTGTTCGTACCGGTCTTGACCTTTACCAGCCCGCTCGGAAGCGGCGAAACAGTAAGCGAGAGCTTCTCCGTCTTGACTTCCTTCTTGTCCTCTGTGGTATCGCCCTCCATCGAAGGTCTGGTCGCGCTGCAGTAATACAGGCAGTGGCGGATCTTCCGCTGGTCGCCGGAGAACTCAAAGAGCAGAGCAAAATGCTCCGGCTCCACATCCTTGTTTTCCACCAGCACGCCATTGGCATCTTCGGTTTCATGCAGGACATCCACAAGAAAGCTCTCCGGGATGAGCGCAAGCTCGAAGTCGCCGGAATAACCGTTATTGTTGCTGACCATGTAATACACGGAATCATCCGCGTAGAACGGGTCGTTATCGCCCTCTGCATCCAGTGAAAGGCTCACGGAGCCGGGCATGCTGACAGGCGTCCCGAAGGTGACCTTGCCATCCTCGTCAATCGTGACAAGTGCGTAGTGACAGTTCTTAAGACCGAACTTCACTTTGTTTTTTCTGTTAGCCATAGTGGCATCCTCCTTTAAATCTCAGTTTGATAGAGCACTTCATACATCTTCTCGGATTCGATCCAGACCTCGGATTTCTCCCACGGGATTTCATGGGCGGTCAGGATATCCTCCAGTTTTTCTTCCAGCTCCGGGTCTTTCTTATCCGTGTAGAGTTCCATGTTCAGCTGGCTGATTTTGAAATACACGCCGTTGTCTGCGAACATGTTGTCACTGCCCGGAAAGAGAAAAATAAGGAAGGGCGGCTCAGGAGACTCACCTTCGGCGAAATGGTCGTAGGCAAGAGGGAGTCCCGCTTCCTTTAACATGTTGGTTATGTCGTCATAGGTCATACTCAGCCGCCTTTCAGTTTCTGCTCGATGGTTTTTACAAGCGTTTCGTTGCCGCGCTGTTCGGCAGGCGCGATGTGAGGCTTTCCCTCGACACGGCCTCCGCCGCGTTTGGCGTGTCCGTTCTCAAGCAGGTGCGCAATCTGGTATCGGTTCCTCGAATGCACCACAAGGTCAATGCTCTCGGAATCCTCGTGGACATTTTTTACCGACCAGCTTTTCTTGTACTTTCCGGTATCGACGGGAGCGCCAGATTGGATGTCCTTACGGACAGAAGCCGCCGTATCCTTTACGGCATCCTTCATATCGTCGGTTGCGAGCTTTGAGTATTTTTGAAGCTCCTCCATGATTGCGTCGTCCATTTCGCTGATCGGTATTTTTCTGCTCATG
>CAZFPA010000074.1:0-8652 GCA_964520975.1 uncultured Selenomonadaceae bacterium
AATTCATCCTGCGTACTTCTGGTCCAGTTATTTCGTGTACGATGTACTAGTCGAAGTACTTGTCGGAATTTCCATCTGCGTACTTCTTACCCGGTCATTTTGTGTACGCTATACCAGAAAGGGGAAATGTGCAATGATTATTGAGCTGGATGGTGAGGCTGCGGCGAATCTCTCGAAGACGGAACGCAACGTGGTCAATTTCATCAACACGCATGAAAAGGAGCTGGCGAAGATGTCCATCGTGGACATCGCCTTTGAGACCTTCACCTCGCCCTCTACGGTATCGCGGGCCATCCGCAAATGCGGGATCAACGGCTTCAATGAGCTGCGGTATCGGCTCATGCAGCCGAATGAGGACAAGGCAATCGTGAGCATCAACGAGATCATGAACAAGTCCCTGATCGAGGCGGAGGCCGTGCTGGAGCGCATTTCGATGGAAAATATCCTGGCCGTTGTGCGGCGCATCCAAAAGGCCAGGCAATCGCGCATCTATGTGTTCTCCCGCGGCCTCACCACCTATGTGGCCAAGGAATTCAGCCTCAAGCTGGCCCTGCTGGACTACAATGTGATGGAAACGGATGATCCCAACATCATGTGCAGTGTAACGAAGAATCTCCGGCCCAATGCGCTGGTCATTATTTTTTCGCTGAACGGCACCACGCAGGAGCTCATCGAGTCGGCGCGCAACGCGAGTCTAGCCGGGGCGGAGGTCATTACCTGCTGCTGCTCGGACAAGAGCCCGCTGCTGGAATATTCGACGAAATATCTGCTGGGCTATAAGCACAGCCATGTGGCCATCAAGGAATACGAGGTGACCTCGCGGCTGCCGCTGGGCATGATGTCGAGGATCATCATCGACTATCTCGTGGAGCAGGGAAAAACGGAAAAATGAAAAAATCCCATCTTGAGAACCGGATGAAAATCAATTTGCAAAATGCGAAAAGATTTTCATCCGGTTTTATTTTATGATAAATACAATCAAGCTTGATAAAACGCATGGCGGGCAAATCGCTGCCATGCAGTGGTCTTATTGTGAAAAAGATGGGGGAATTTTATGCGAACGCTTTTATCGACACGTCAGATGCTTTTTGAGGCCCAGAAGGGACAGTATGCGGTACCGGCCTTCAATATCCATAACATGGAAACGCTGCAGGTGGTAGCGGAGACTGCGGCGGAGCTGCATTCACCGCTGATCCTGGCGGCGACACCGTCCACGGTGGCCTATGCCGGGGCTGATTATCTCGTGGCTATGGCGGCCGTGGCCGCGGCACGGACGGATATTCCGATTGCGCTGCATCTCGACCATCATGAAAAATTTTCGGATATTCAGCAGTCGATCGATGCGGGCTTCAGTTCCTGCATGATCGATGCCTCCAAGGAGCCCTTTGCCGTGAATATCGAGCGCACCCGGGAAGTCCTGGATTATGCGCACCGGTATGATGTGACGGTAGAGGCAGAGCTCGGAAAGCTCGTGGGTATCGAGGATGATCTCGTCGTAGATGAAAAGGACAGTCTGTATACGAATCCGAAGGACGCGGTGCGCTTCATCGAGGCGACGGGAATTGATTCCCTGGCCGTAGCCATTGGCACCGCCCATGGACTTTATAAGGGCCGTCCTAAGCTCGATTTCGAACGGCTGCAGGAAATACGCCAGGCGGTGGATATTCCGCTGGTACTGCATGGCGCGTCCGATGTACCGGATGAGCTCGTGCAGCAGGCAATCCGCCTTGGTATCTGCAAGGTAAATATCGCTACGGATCTGAAGATTCCGTTCTCGGGAGCCATCAAGGCGTATTTCCAGGAGCATCCGGAGGCCTCAGACCCGCGTAAATATCTGAATCCGGCCAAGGAGGCCATGCAGGCGGTCGTGCGCCATAAGATCGCCGTCTGCGGCAGTGCTGGAAAATATTGAAACAGGTGAAGCCAATGATCTATACTCTGACAATGAACCCGGCCATTGATATGAATCTTACAGGCCGTGATATTCAGCCGAACCGTGTGAACCGGACGGGAAATGTCGTCTATTCACCGAATGGCAAGGGCGTCAACGTGAGCCTCGTGCTCCGGCATTTTGGCATCGAATCCCAGGTTTTGGGATTCTTTGGCGGATTCACCGGGCGCTATATCATCGACGAACTGCAGCAGCGCGGCGTGAGCGCCCGGCCAATCTGGGTCGAGGATACGACGCGCATCAATATCTTTGTAAATGATGGTGATCAGGAATACAAATTTGTGAACGCGGGCTCTTATGTGCCCAGGGAAAAGCAGCAGGAGCTTCTGCAGCAGCTTCGCGTATTGCCGGAGCAGTCGGAGCTGGTCATCAGCGGCAGTCTGCCGCAAGGTATCGCGGAGGAGTTTTACGACGAGATTCTGACCGTCTGCGCTGAGCGGCGGGTACGGGTCATCCTCGATATCAGCTCGCCGTACCTGAAGGAATTGCTGCGGTACCGTCCCCTGCTCATCAAGCCGAATGATGATGAGGTCCAAAAGGTCTTTGGCTTTGCACTGGACACAGAGGCTGAGGTGCGGGAAGCTATGAGGGCCCTGCGGGATATGGGTGCGCAGAATGTGCTGCTGACGATGGGCGAGAAGGGTTCCTGGTTCAGCAATGGCACAGAGCTTTACCACTGCGGGGTGCAGCCGGTGCGGCTCGTGAGTTCGGCCTGTGCCGGTGATGCGGCCCTGGCGGCTTTTTTGAGCAGCTGGCTGCAGACGGCGGATATCGCGCAGGCATTGAAGAAATCCGCCGCGACCGGAGCAAATGTTGCCGAGAGCAACGCATTAGGGGATTTAGCCAAAGTCGAAATATATCAGGAAAATATAGAAGTGAGAAAGGTGGAATCCTAACATGAAAAAATTATTGGGTGTAACAGGCTGTCCGACAGGGATCGCACATACCTTTATGGCTGCTGAGGCCTTGAAAAAGGCCGCGGAAGCGGCGGGCGCGGAGATCAAGGTGGAGACCAACGGGGCCATCGGGGTGGAAAACGCCCTGACCGCGGCGGATATTGCCGATGCGGACTGCATCATCGTTGCCTGCGATAAAAAGGTCGACATGGAGCGCTTCAATGGCAAGCCGGTGCTGGAGGTCTCTGTCAGCCATGGCATACAGCATGCGGCAGAGCTTGTATCCGAAGCCGTTTCGGGCAAGGTTCCGGTACGCGGCGGCAAGGCACCGGATGGTGTGGATGCCATGTTCAAGATCGATGCGAAGCCGGGAGCGGCCCATGAGATCTACAAGCATCTGATGAACGGCGTATCGCACATGATCCCGTTCGTGGTTGCCGGCGGCGTGCTGGTGGCGGTCTCCTTCCTCTGGGGAATCTTCTCCTTCGATCCCAATTCCGATCAGTACAATCCGACCGCCGCGCTTTTGAAGCAGATCGGCGGCTACTCGATGGGACTCATGGTGCCGGTGCTGACGGCCTATATTGCGGCTTCCATCGCTGACCGTCCGGGCCTTGTATCCGGCTTTGTCGCTGGTACGATTGCCGCGGCTACGGGCTCCGGTTTCATCGGCGGTATCCTTGGCGGCTTCATGGCCGGCTATCTTTGCCGCTTCCTCGTCAAGTCGCTTTCCGGACTGCCCAAGCAGTTCGAGGGCCTGAAATCAATTTTTCTCGTGCCGCTTGTGAGCGTCGCGGTCATCGGCGCGGTCATGTGCCTGCTGGCAGGGCCGGTAGCCGCAGTGAATACCGCCATGATGGATTTCCTTTCGAATCTGCAGAATTCGAATCCGATCATCCTCGGCATCGTGATCGGCTGCATGAGTGCCTTTGATATGGGCGGCCCGGTGAACAAGGCAGCCTATGTTACCGGCACGCTGCTCTTAGGGCAGGGCAACTATTTCTTCATGGCCGGTGTATCGGCCGCCTGCATCACGCCGCCGATCCTCATCGCACTGGCGACGACAATCTTCAAAGGAAAATTCACGAAGGACGAACGGGCCGCAGGCATGGTCAACTATATCCTTGGCTGCACGCATATCACAGAAGGCGCGATTCCGTTTGCCGCGAAATCCCCGCTGACCGTGCTGCCGATTCTCATGCTGGGGTCTTCGATTTCAGCCGTGCTCACGTATTTAATGAAAATCCAGGTGCCGGCACCGCATGGCGGCTTCCTGATCCTTGCACTGGTGGATCAGCCGCTGGCCTGGGTGCTCTGCATCCTGATCGGTTCGGCGGTCGGCGCGGTCATCTATGGTATCACCCGCAAGAAGCCGACGGAGGAATAGGGGGCTTTTTATGCAGAATTTATTTAAAGAAGATACGATTTCGGTCGATCTGCAGGCCCGGGACAAGGGGCAGGTCATCGATGAAATGATCCGCCTGCTGGCCGGGGCCGGGGTGCTGACGGATGCTGCTGCCTACAAGGAAGCGATTTACGCCCGGGAGGCACTTTCATCAACGGGCATCGGCTTTGGCATCGCCATTCCACATGCCAAGTGCCCCGCAGTGCGCGAAGCCCGTGTGGCGGTCGGCATTTCCCGTGAGGGCATCGACTACGGCGGGGAGAGCAATGAAAAGGTGCGGCTGGTGTTCATGATCGCGGTACGCGACACGGACGACGATCTGCATCTGCGCACGCTTGCCAGTCTATCGCGCCGCCTCATCGACCCGGTATTCCGCAATCACCTTTCCGCCTGCCAGACCAGCCAGGAGGTCCTGGCACTGCTGCAGGAGGTATGAGAGAAAATACGGTATGATTTATTTCATGCCGTATTTTTTTATTGGTATTCGGGATAAGAAGGAAGACTTCGCTAAACAGAAATTTATCCATCCGACGTGAAAATAAATCGTATAAAAACAAATTGACTTATTGACTTTTTACCTAAAGAGCGGTATATTCTTATTAGACATTAGCACTCACTTATTTGGAGTGCTAACAACGGGAGGTGTGAGAATGCTCGATGAACGTAAGCAGCGGATTCTGCAGGCGATCATTAATGATTATATTTCCTCGGCGGAGCCCGTGGGCTCGCGTACCATTGCCAGGAAATACGATCTGGGTGTGAGTCCGGCAACGATTCGCAATGAAATGGCGGATTTGGAGATGCTGGGCTACCTCGAGCAGCTGCACACATCTTCCGGGCGGATTCCCTCCTCGAAGGGCTATCGCTTTTATGTAGATGATCTTCTTCCGCCGCAGCCCATGACCAGTCATGAAAAAGAGGTCATTGACCGCTGGTATCGGGCCAGAGTCAAGCGGGTCGAGGAAGTCTTTCAGGAGACAGCCAAGATCATTTCCCGCATGACGAAGAATATCTCGCTGGTGCTGGCACCGCAGATTACCAAGGCCGCGTTCCGCTGCCTGCAGTTTCTGCCGTTGGACAGCCACCGGGTGATTGCCGTCATCATGACGGATGCCGGCTTTGTGGAGAACAAGATCATTGAAATGCCGGCCGGTGCGGAATTCACTGATTTCCAGCGCATGGCGCAGGTCATCAATGAGAGCCTGGCCGGGCAGTCCCTGGATGCAATCCAGCAGGGCAGCCTCAAGCACATCCGCGATGAAATCATGGATGAATCGCTCTATGAGGCGGCGATGGAGGTCATACGACGGGCCCTGGATTTTGAGAAGCGCGAGCGTCTGTACCTGGGCGGCACGACGCAGCTCCTGGAGCAGCCGGAATTCCATGATGTGGAGCGGGTGAAGGAAATCCTGCTCATGCTGGAGGAAGAGCAGCTCATGAAGGATATCCTGCACGCGCATCTGGGTGAAGGGCTCAGCGTCACGATCGGTCATGAAAATCAGTACAGCGGCATTCAGGACTGCAGCATCATTACTGCAACCTACCATCTGGATGGCGAGCTTTTGGGAACCATTGCGGTTCTGGGGCCAACGCGCATGGAATACGGCAAGTCCATGGCGCTGCTCAATTACATGAACAGCAATCTGACAGAGATCATCAAGCGTTTCCGCTGGTAGGATAAGGAATCGATGATTCCTTAGAATAAAGAGGTGAGGTGTTCAAATGCCATTTGAAAAGGATAAGATGAAGAAAAAAGACGAGGAAATCCTGGAGGAGATGCAAAAGGAGATCGAGGAATCGGAAACGGCTGATACCGCGGCGGAATCCCCGGCAGAGGAAGCACAGCCAGAGGCTGCTGCGGATTCTGAACAGATCGCCAGGCTCGAGGCTGAGAAGCAGGAGAGCGAGGAACGTCTCAAGCGCCTGCAGGCGGATTTCGAGAACTTCCGCCGCCGCACCCGGCAGGAGAAGGAAGAACTGGCAGCCGTTGTCACGCAGGGGCTGCTCACGGATATGCTGCCGCTGCTGGACAATTTCCAGCGGGCCATGGCGGCTGAGGCCAAGGACATCGAGAGCTTCAAGCAGGGCGTGGAAATGATCTACAAGCAGTTCCAGGATGCACTGGCAAAGAATGGCCTGGAGGCCATCGATACCACGGATGCGAAATTCGATCCGAATTTCCATCAGGCGGTCATGCGGGTGCAGGACCCTGAGAAAGAAGACGATACGATCGCTGCTGAACTGCAGAAGGGCTATATGGCCAAGGGCCGTGTCCTTCGCCCGAGTATGGTGCAGGTTGTAGCCAATTAGTGTTCGGACCGGCTGAAATCTGGTAACTCTTTTTATTAAAATTTATATAGATAGATTTGTTCTGAAATTAAGGAGGAAATTCAAATGTCAAAAGTAATTGGTATTGACTTAGGTACGACAAATTCTGTTGTATCCGTTATGGAAGGCGGCGAGCCTACCGTTATCACGAACCCGGAGGGCAGCCGTCTCACGCCGTCTGTTGTCGGTTTCACGAAGGATGGCGAGCGTCTGGTCGGTCAGCTGGCAAAACGGCAGTCCGTATCCAACCCGGACCGCACGATTTCGTCGATTAAACGTCACATGGGCGAGAAGGACTATAAGGTTTCCATCGATGGCAAGGATTACACGCCGCCGGAGGTTTCCGCTATGATCCTCCAGAAGCTCAAGGCAGATGCTGAGGCTTATCTGGGTGAGACTGTTACGCAGGCCGTTGTCACGGTACCGGCGTACTTCAACGACAGCCAGCGCCAGGCAACGAAGGATGCCGGTAAAATCGCCGGTCTCGATGTACTGCGTATCATCAACGAGCCGACGGCCGCAGCACTGGCTTATGGCATGGACAAGGGCGAGGAGCACACGATCCTCGTATTCGACCTTGGCGGCGGTACGTTCGATGTATCCATCCTGGAGCTCGGTGATGGTGTATTCGAGGTAAAGGCCACGAATGGTGATACCCATCTCGGCGGCGATGATTTCGATAAATGTATCATGGACTGGATGGTTGAGGAATTCAAGAAGGAGAATGGCATTGATCTGTCAGCCGACAAGATGAGCGCACAGCGCCTGATCGAAGCTGCTGAGAAAGCGAAGATCGAGCTCTCCAGCATGGTTTCCACCAACATCAACCTGCCGTTCATCACGGCGGATGCTTCCGGCCCGAAGCATCTCGATCTCACGCTTACCCGGGCAAAATTCGATGAACTCACGGCAACGCTCGTAGAGCGCACGATGGAACCGACGCGTAAGGCTATGGCTGATGCGGAGCTTTCCGGCAGCGATATCGACAAGATCATCCTCGTGGGTGGTTCTTCCCGTATCCCGGCGGTTCAGGAAGCCATCAAGAAATTCTTTGGCAAGGAACCGCATCGCGGTGTAAACCCGGATGAGTGCGTATCCGTAGGTGCTGCAATCCAGGGCGGCGTGCTCGTCGGCGAAGTCAAGGACGTACTGCTCCTCGATGTTACCCCGCTTTCCCTTGGTATTGAGACCCTGGGCGGCGTGTGCACGAAGATCATCGAGCGCAACACCACGATCCCGACTTCCAAGAGCCAGGTATTCTCCACGGCTGCAGACAATCAGCCGTCGGTTGATATCCATGTATTGCAGGGCGAGCGTGAAATGGCTTCCGGCAACAAGACCCTGGGCCGCTTCGAGCTCTCTGATATTCCGCCGGCACCGCGTGGGGTTCCGCGTATCGAGGTTAAATTCGATATCGATGCCAACGGTATCGTCCATGTATCCGCTAAGGATCTTGGAACGGGCAAGGAACAGAAGATCACAATCCAGTCCGACAGCGGCATGAGCAAGGACGATATTGACCGCATGGTCAAGGAAGCTGAGGCCCATGCAGCTGAGGACAAGGCACAGAAGGAATCCATCGAGGTTCGCAACAATGCGGATTCTCTCGTATATCAGTCCGAAAAGACCATCAAGGATCTTGGCGACAAGGCTGACAAGGCGCAGGTTGAGAAGGTACAGGCTGCGGCTGAGAAGGTCAAGGAAGCTCTGAAGGGCACGGATAACGAAGCCATCAAGAAGGCTACGGAAGAACTGCAGAAACCGCTCTATGAGATGAGCGCGGCGGCTTACCAGTCCGCACAGCAGGCTGCCGGTGCACAGGGTGCTCCTGGCGCTGGTGCGCAGGAACAGGCCCAGGGCGGCGAGAAGAAGGACGATGACAACGTCGTTGATGCCGAGTATACGGAAGTCAAAGACGATAAGAAGTAATTGAGGTTGAAAAGCCTTGCCAGGGGGCTGCTGCTGACTGCGGCAGCCCCTTGAGTTCAGAGGAAACGCATTTCTTTGTGTTTCCTAAGCTTTAGAATTAGGTGGTGCAACGTGAGCGAAAAACGCGATTACTATGAAGTGCT
>CAZFPA010000075.1:0-3553 GCA_964520975.1 uncultured Selenomonadaceae bacterium
ATCCTTTTCCACATAATCGATGGCATGGCTCAAATCAATGATGCCCTGCTCCATGCCGATTCCCGAATCCCCTTCGCTCCTGTCATTCCCGGTAGCATCATAGGCAAAAACCAAATATCCATGGGAAGTGAAATAATCCGCTGCATCCATGTAGACACACTGCCCGCCAACGCCAAGCCCATGAGCGATGATCACGACACCCCTGGGCTGCAGCGCTTTTTTCTTATAGATATAGCCCGCCAGCTTCTGTCCCTGGTTCGAGCAGAAATAACGTTCCTCCCGCTCCAGACCAGGAAATTCCTCCAGCCGGCGTATTTGTGGCTCCCTGCTCTGAATGCGGGGAAATATCGAATCATATATCGCCTGTGCCCGCGAAAAATCGCCGGCGGTCCCACCATCTGCCATCATAGTCACGCTCCTGTCCATTCATTTTGCACTTCAGAACCAGTTGTTCGGAATTTCCGAACAACTGAATTCTCCTCTAATTCACCCTCTTCGAAGATATGCTTAATATGTTCACTTACATTAGCTTTGCTTGATTGAAACAACTCTCAAAGCTGTGCTTGCGTTAGCCATACCGTTTCATCTTCCATCCGCACATCAATATGCGTCAGGCCATCATCTGTTTGATAAATAATCACTTCACCTTTATTATCCATTAAATCCATAAAATCCTCCTATTTCACAAACAAAAGAATCTTATCCACGAAAAAAGAAAAGCCCTACGCCTTAATGCGTTTTATTGCATTTTCTCCTACCAAATTTCATTCTTCTGTTTCCACGCCCAACACTTTTAACTGTTCTGCGATTTCTGCTTCCAACGCTGCAATTTCTTTGTTGTCCTGTTCCAGCTGACGATTGACCTCAGCAAGATCGATTTCTTCTTCTTCCTCAAAGGTATCTACATAGCGCGGAATGTTGAGGTTATAGTCATTTTCCTTGATTTCATCCAGGGATGCCAGATGGGCGTATTTGTCAACGTCCTGACGCTGGGTATAGGTCTGGATGATTTTCGCAATGGCTTCTTCGCTAAGGTTGTTTTGATTCTTGCCTTTAATAAAGTCCTTGCTGGCATCAATGAAGAGAATATCTTTTGTAGTCCGATTCTTCTTCAGTACCAAAATGATCGTAGGAATGCTGGTACCGTAGAAAAGGTTGGCTGGCAGGCCAATGATGGTATCGATGCGATTCTTTTCGATCAGTGTCTGCCGGATTTTTCCCTCGGCAGCTCCGCGGAACAGCACGCCGTGCGGCAGCACAATAGCCATCGTACCAGTGTCATTCAGATGATACAGGCTGTGCAGCACGAAAGCATAATCAGCCTTAGAGGCCGGCGCCAGTTTACCGTATTCACTGAACCGCGGATCCTTTAGCTTGGACTCGCGATTATCCCATTTCGCGGAATATGGTGGATTGGCCACGACGGCATCAAAGCTGCGCGGACGATCGATCCCTTTTGCATCCGGGCCGTCCGGCCAGTCGTTTTCCAGGGTATTGGCATTGCTCAGCGTCATGTTATTGTAGGAAACATTATGCATCATAAGATTCATTCGAGCCAGGTTGTAGGTGGTCGTATTGAGCTCCTGTCCATAGTATTTGATAGGTGCTCCCGCTGGCAGCTCCTGGCCTACGGTCAGCAGCAAAGAACCGGACCCCATAGCCGGGTCATAGAGCTGGAAAAAGGTATCCTTCTGCGCTGCCCCCTGGGTAACGATCTTCGCCAGGATCTGACTGACCTGATGAGGCGTATAGAATTCTCCGCCCTTCTTACCCGCGCTGGCAGCAAACTGGCCGATGAGATATTCATAGATTTCGCCAAGAATGTCCTTGCCATCTTCGCTCTTATACTCCATCCCATCCACAAGCTTCACAATATTGTTCAGCGATTTTGCCCGTTCATTGGTGGAACTCCCCAGACGGGTATCCCCCAGATTGATGTCATTGAAAACGCCCTTGAAATCCTGCACTGCCTCGGCATTGAGCTCCGCATTCGCATTGAAATGATCGAATAAATCCTGGTAATCGCTGGGTATGACCTGCCCTTCGTTGATTTTCTGCAGCAGGGACTCCCAGGTATCCGCCGGCGCAATGGCATATCCCAGGCTGGAGGAAATATCCTCCAGGTAGTCGGCCAGTTCCTCTTCAGCCGCCTGCCGGGCATAGGCGGCATTGACCGATTCGTCCTCATTCACATCAATCACATTGCTATTGACGAGATACTGCTCCTGATGCTCCGACAGGTAGCGGTAAAACATAAACGCCAGGATATAGTTTTTATACTCCGATGCATCCATCGTTCCCCGCAGTTCATTGGCCATGGCCCAAAGCTTGCTTGTAATCGTCTGTATCGTATCACTCATGAATCTTCATTCTCCTTTTGTAAATCACTTGTCTTGTACACGATATAGCCCTCGTAGAAATAGCTCATATCAATGCCTTTCATATAGACCTCACGATCATGGATCTTATCCGTCAAAGCCGCCCGCAGCACATGCTTGATTTCAATATCCTTTACCGGGCTGCGTTCCATCGCCAGCAGATAATCGGTCTTGTCCACCAGGCTCCAATCTATGACCTGCTGAATTTCTTTCTTGAGCAATAGATCCAGCCAGATCCGGGTGCTCCGGCCATTTCCCTCCCGAAAGGGATGGGCAATATTCATTTCCACGTATTTCTCGACAATCTCCTCAAAGGTCGACTGCGGCAGCCCCTCGATATTCTCCAAGGCCGCCTGCAGATACATCAACGGTGCAAAGCGAAAGTTCCCCTTCGCCAGGTTCACGGTGCGCAATACACCGGCAAAATCATAAATATCCGCAAACAAGGCCCGATGGATCTGCGCCAACGCAGAAAAGGTTCCCGGCTCCAGGCGGTCCAGTTCCCCGCTCTCCCACAAATGGACAGCCTGCTGCTTGCTGATTTTTTCTTCGACGCGAGCCAGTTCCGCCGCATCGGTAATATGAAGCTTATTTTCCAAAACCATACTTGCTGACTCCTTTCGACGGTCAAACAAACATCTGCTGCAATAAGGCTTTCTTTTGAGTTTGCAGATGGGCTAGCTCACGCTCATGAAGAGTAATAAGCTTGTCGAGATTTTTTAAAAAAATTCCTATTTTTTTCTGTTCGTTAATCTGTACCGGTACATCTACACATTTATTTAGTAATTCTTCTTTTGTTATTCCTTTTATAGATGTTCCTTGAACCATATTTTTTTCCTGTTGCAGTTTTCTGTATAAACTATATACACCAAACAGTCCGACTATATTTAAATCGCTTAATGATAAAAAATCCTGACTTGTTGTATATTCATATGGCATTAAAGCTAATTTTCCGACACCTACGCGTGTAACAATCATTATTGAATTTGCCGGCACTAATTTTGTAGCTGATTTTTGTAATCCAATATCAGATACAAATTTATTTGGCGAAACTTCTAATACATTTCCCTCCGATAAGTCAGACGATTGTATCCATGGAATTGTTCCGTTCCAAAAATCTAACACAGTTGTTTTAGATGTCCCTCCACCATAGGTATTATCACATAGTTCCCCTA
>CAZFPA010000075.1:3563-8416 GCA_964520975.1 uncultured Selenomonadaceae bacterium
ACTTTTTACCACTATTATTTAAAACAAGTTGATTAATATCCGTAGGCGTTATCCAAGGAATTCCACGCTCTGCGTAATATTCTTTTTTTTTCGTAGATGGCGTTGATCCCGTCATGATTTCTCCTAAATCTTCCAGTTTCCCTTTTTCCCAGTCGCCCGTAAAACCCGGAAAACGAAGTTCTGGAAAGCGTTCGCCTTTTTTCGGGAACATTTTTTGCAGCAGGCATTTCTTTTTTGCTTGCAAATGCGTCAGCTTGCGTTGATAAAGTGTAATACAGTCATCAAAATTTCGAAAAAACCCGCCTATCTTTTCTTGCTCTGAGAAACTTGGCAATGATATATTAATATCCATTACCCGGTTTTTTGAAATATTATATCTAGAAATTCCTTGCGCTAAATATATCAATTTTTTCCGGACAATTGGTGAACGTAAAAGATATGCTAAGTAAAACAATTCAATTTCTATTTTTGGGCGATAGCCAAAACAAAAACTATTTAAGTAAGTATTTGTCTTATTTCCACACCAAACGGAACTCATTCCGACCTCTGCGGGGGTCTCTGATGACATCGTAAATAAAACATCTCCGTATTTCACTTGATTTTGCTTTTTATCTATTTCGACACTATCAATTCCCTGGATATCCGCTATCGGATTACTATAAATATTCATATAAGTAATAAACCGACCATCACCATGTCCAAAATCATCCTTTGTGTTTCCTGATAACCCGCTAAAAGTAGTCCCTATCTCCCCCAACTTCCGTTCTTCCCACTCTCCCGTAAATCCCGGAAATCTTAGCTTTGGTACTTTTGCTTTTTTCTCCATGCCCTCTATCTCCATTTCATCCATCAGCATTCAGCCAGTTCATCCGCCAGCTTGTAGATGGCGTCCCGAAGGCCGTTGCGGTATTTTATCTTTGACAATGCCTGCACCTGAGGATCGTGGGCGAGGCTCTTGTAGTCCACACTGGCCCTGGTGATGATAGCACGAATCTGGTTTGTGTCGTCAAGATCCTGCTGACCATAGCGGTGCCGGCTGAACCATTCCCGCATCTGCGCACTGGTAATGATATCGGCAATACCCCATTGAATACGGAAGTCCAGGAATTGACGATCCAGGCTGATGACATTTGCCGCCTGAATCACCGAATCGCTGTCCTTCAGTTCAGCCGGATATTTGAATTTCTGTCCCTTCGGCGGATAATGCCCATGCAGAATAGCCGTGGCCGCATTGCGGATCTTGCCGGCATAGCTCTGATCTTCGAGCCCATTGGCAAACTGACGAATCTTGCCATGGGTTTCCTTGGCTTCCTGCTCCTTGCCTTCATGTACCTCATTGAGCAGATTTTCCAGCAGCTCCGTCAAATAGTCATAATCGATTTTTACATCCTTCACATGGGTCATTTTCAGCTCAATCTGATAGACAGAAATCTTCTTTTCTTTGGCTATCTGCTGCTTGAGTTCATTGGTGAGCACCGTGGTGAGCATGGTTTCCTGCTCGCTCGTCATGCCGAGCCTTTCGATGAGCTCATCCGGACGGTCATAGTCAAAACCCGCAATCTCGCCTGAGACCTCTTCCGGATTATACTGCTTCAGCTTGGCTACGCCGGCATTGTAGGTCCGCAGCAGCTCCAGCATGTGCTCCCGCTGCTTCTCCGAGGGCGGCAGCTGCTGGAATTCGCTGGTGAGCGCTGCCAGCTTCTCCACGGTCTCCCTGACCTCGGCAAATACATCCGGAAAAGACTGGGCAACAATGCCATCCTTCAGATTCTGCGCCTGCTGTTCCTCTTCGGAAAGAATCGCTGAATCCTTATTGGCATAGATAGCCAGCGCCCGGTTCATGAGCTTTTCGTTCTGTGCCGGCCAACGGTAGTTCACGATACGCCCCCAGGGCTTTTCCTGCATATCCGCAATGCGGTTTGTCCGGGAATAGGCCTGGATCAGCCCGGCTTTCTGCAGGGTACGGTCCACGTACAGCGTATTCAGCTCCGGTGCATCAAAGCCGGTCAGCAGCTGATCGACGACGATGACAATATCCAGAAACCTCTTATCGGTGGCTGTCTTATTCAACCGGCTGGTGACATCCTGCGTATACCCGGCCACATCATCCAGGCCAAAGCTGGTTCCAAATTCCTTATTATAGGCCAGCATTGCCTCATGCAATCCCTCATTGGTATCCAGCATGCTGTCATTGTTGGCCGCATTCATACTGAAGGTCACAGCGACCTTCAAAACCTGCCCACCCGTTTTTTGATGCTCTTCATTGACCCGTTGGAATTCCCGGAAATACATCATTGCCATCGGCGTACTCGCCTTGCCCCCGCCCACATGGGTAGTGAACAGCGCATTGTATTTTCCATCATTGGAACGATTTCGCCAATTCTTGAAGATATCCTCTACCACCAGCGCGATATGCTGCGGATTTTCATCATAGAAGCTGGGTTCCACCGCGTCATCCATATCCTCAGGACTGAGGTTCTGCACCTTTTCCCGGATCTGCTCCTCCGTCCATTGGGGATACCGTTCCCGATAAAAAGCCGGCAGGTATTCCGTCCGCATCTGCTCCTCGTTGATGGTCGTCTCAAAATCCACCTTGAAACCCAATACATTGCGGTCAGCAATCGCCTCCCGTATGGTATAGGCATGGAGCAGCGGACCAAAGATATCCTCCGTACGCAGTCCCGTTGTCGTTTCATCGAACATCGGCGTACCGGTGTAGCCGATCCAGGCCGAATGCCGAAAAGCCTTCTGAATTGCCGCAAAGCTGTCCCCGCCCGTGGAACGATGCGCTTCATCCACAATAAATACCAGATTTTTCTCCGGTGCCTTGAAGGATTTACGTTTGATGAGGGTATCCAGCTTCTGCACCGAGGTCACAATGATGTTATTGTCCTTGCTCCTGAGCTTCCGGCTCAAATCTGTCGTATTCTTTGTATCCTGCACGCTGCCAATTTCTTTCTGGGTGGTTGTTTCCTCCTTGGCATCCGGATCATAGGCACGGTATTTTTCGTTGGTCTGCGTTGTGAGTGCAATCCGATCCACAACGAAAACCACCTTGTCCACCTTTGGCATGCGGCTCGCCAGCCAGGCCGTCTTGAAGCTGGTGATGGTTTTGCCGGAGCCCGTCGTGTGCCAGATATAGCCCACCTTGTTTGTTCCCAGCTCAAAGTCCACCTGCTTCAGCTGCTCCAGCACTCGCTGGGTCGCGTAAACCTGATAGGGGCGCATGACCTTCAGCATCTGATGGTTCTCCGTGCCGTCGAGAATCATATAGTTTGTGGCCATCTGATGCGCCATGGGGATACTCAGCATGGAATCGGCAAATTCCTTCCAATTCCGCACAATTCCATTATCCTTTTTCCGCTGCCAATGGAAGGCAAAGTCCTTATTGAAGTTTTCCGGCGTAGTATTCGCCATGTATTTTACATTGTTCGGCGTAATCGCCACCAAAATCTGCAGTGTAGAGTAAATATCCCGATACTGGTTTTCGCTGGCATATTGCTGCATCTGATTCAGTGCCTCATTGATATCATGGGTATCCCGCTTTTCCTCAATCTGCAGGATGGGCAGGCCATTGATTAAAAGTGTCGTATCAAAACGGCGGTTCAGCTTGCCGATGATTTTGGCCGGGCGCTCAATCTGGTTCACGATCTGATATACAGTATCACCGGCGCCAATCTGCCGCTGATCAAATACCGTCAGGTAGACATGGCGGCCATCGTCCAGATCGATCTCCAGCTGGGAAACGCCATTCAGCCCATAGAGGAACTGCCCCGCCTCGTAGGGCGTTGCTATATCCGCAATCTGCTTCTTCACCTGGTTGAACTCCACCACACTCAAAGGATGCTCCAAGGTGTTTTGGTTATGACGTTCAAGGATTTCCTTGAAATTCTGCCAAAGCTGTTCTGTCGTTCGTATCGTTGGCTCATAGTGCCAGAGCTGCGTCTTAATGCAGTAGTCACTAGCCGGTTCCTTAGACGTAAATCCCTTTCCCTTCCCTTTTGTCACAGATATTGTCCCGGTAGTAAGATACTGGATCAGCTCTGTTTCAAATTCCGCTTCCTTCATCGCTTGCTCGCCTCCGCTAATTTTGCCAGACAGACTAATTTTTCCAATTCTGCTGCTTGATTTTTTATGGCTGTCAAATGCAGCTGCTTCAGGTAAAGTTCCCCAATCTGCCGCTGCTGTTCCAGGGGAGGCAGCTTATCTATACAAATCCTCTTTAATTGCTGCAGGGTGTATTTGAGTACCTGCGAGCCCTGCAGGCCAATAAAAAACTGCTTGCGTATGAATTTATCCTCATTGAGCAAATAGACTAAAAAAGCCGCATGAATGGCCTCTGTGGGTAAAAGCCGGATATAGTTCTGAGTATAAAGGTATCCCTCATGCTCGGGACGGATGATCGCCGCTTTGCCGGTAACCAGGCTGAATACCACATCCCCGCGGGAAAGTGTATGAACCTTATCCATCGTCCGCACTTCCTTACTCTCTCCCTGTGCCGAACGCATCCCCGTCAGATCATCCAGCAGGTCACTTTGGCTATAGTAAATATAGCGTGGTGCAGCAGCGTCCAATGACTCCATGATGCGAAACTGCGGTGAGCCGCTATTGAATTTAACCAATCCATTCAATGCTTTCATAAATATCGTGCCTTTCTAAAATCACTTTTACTATAATATCAGTATAGCACAATAAAATAACTTTTCAACATATATTTGTGATTTATATAAATTACAAATATATGTAAAATTGACAAGGTAGGGATTTCCACCAGCGATGTGGACGAGATGGCAAAGCCATATCCTGCACGCAGCGGCGCCGGCGGGGATGCCGATGTTGGTCGTACGCAAAAC
>CAZFPA010000076.1:0-8370 GCA_964520975.1 uncultured Selenomonadaceae bacterium
GCGTTATAATAAATATAATCGGCCGGATCAGGCCAGGCGGCCGGCCGCCTGCATGCCGAGCCAGACCGCGAGCAGCCCGAGCAGCATGTTGCCGGCCAGATTCGCGAAGGCGTAGAAGAAGCTGTCACCGCGCAGCAGCAGCAGGCTCTCCATACTGAAGGAGGAGAAGGTCGTAAAGCCGCCTAAGAAGCCAACGGCGAGAAAAAGGCGCAGCGTTTCCGGCAGGGTGAAATGTTCATCGAGGAAGAAGAACATCAGGAAGCCCATGAGGAAGCTGCCTAAAAGGTTTACGAACAGTGTGCCGAACGGAAAGACTGTACCGCCGATACTGCCGATGAGCGTCGTAGCGACATAGCGGCAGATTGAGCCGATGCCGCCGCCGATGAGCACAAGACCGAGATGCTGGATGGAAAACATAAAAACACTCCTTTGGGAATCGTTGATTTCTGAAAATAAAAAGACCCCTACCCGAATGGATAGGAGTCATTATTGCCAACGCGGCACAGTTTAAGGAAAGCGGTTCCTTAAGGCGAACTCCATCGCCTGTGCGAAACAGAGTTCATTATAGCACAATTGTTCAGAATTTCGCAAGGCGTGATTGGGAAAAGGGGCGGGCTTCGCGCCGCAATGCGATGGGGGCGGATTGCTTTTCACAATGACAGAGTATGGATATTTATGCAGGCAGGTAAAAAAGGGATTTGTGACCAGAGAAGGATTTTTTGATCGAGGGAGGAAACGTCGTGCATTTTCAGGAACAGCAGGAAAAAGAACAGCAGATGGCACCGGTTGCGGAGCCGCCTAAAATACAATTCAGCCGCGGCGAGCTCACAGGCATGGGGCTGGCAATCTGCCTGCTGGGGTATGGACTGTTTCAGCAGGATATCCCGGTGGTATTCCTTATGAGCTCTTTTCTTTTTTTTGAGGGACACGCGTTTTTAGCCAAGAGCAGAAATCCACGCCTAAAGAACATAAGTAATATACTGAAAGGCATGAGCGCCGCTTTGTTTGCAGGTGCGGTGATTATGCTGCTTTATTGATAAAAAATATATAAATATAGCCGGCTGCCGCTGTGGCTGGGCGAAAAAGAACGGATTGTCGTGCTTAGGCACGGCAATTTTATTTTTCAATAGTTTAAAAAGTTCACTATTAATGCAGGATTTTTGTAAATCTTATGGAAGATATATGTATGATTATATACCAGGAAGGATTCCATATACATGGATTGCCGCGCAGACATCGAAATGGCATCCATTGACTGCAGACATAGGTCTATAGGCCAGCATAAAATATCCGGTGGATATTTCCGTAAGCCTGGTAATTATTATAAGTAAATATGCAGTGAATGGGCAAAATTATGATTGCGTGATGGAATTGTAAAAATTACAGGCTTTTACCAGTGAGGCTGAAGGCTGTGGGCCGGAACTGGCAATGGCGCCAGGGGGGATTTTTATGAGAAAGACGAAATGCTTGGCAATGATTTTAGCAGGTGGACAGGGAAGCCGTTTAGGGGCTTTGACAAAGAATATTGCAAAGCCGGCAGTACCGTTCGGCGGCAAATATCGTATCATCGACTTTCCTTTGAGCAATTGTGCAAATTCTGGTATCGACAAGGTCGGCGTGCTCACGCAGTATCGCCCGCTCGAGCTCCATAATTATCTTGGCACAGGCAGTGCATGGGATCTCGATAAGCGCGATGGCGGCGTATTCATCCTGCCGCCGTACGCGCGGGACAAAGGCGCTGACTGGTATAAGGGGACAGCGGATGCAATCTATCAGAACCTGAACTTCATCGCGTCGGTGGACCCGGAGTATGTGCTGGTGCTTTCGGGCGATCATATCTATACGATGGACTATTCCTGGATGATTGAGTCGCATAAGATGAACAAGGCGGAGGCCACAATCGGCGTTATCGAGGTTCCCTGGGAGGAGGCTTCACGCTTTGGCATCATGAACACGGATACGGATGGGCGCATCAAGGAGTTTGAGGAGAAGCCGGCGAAGCCGAAGAGCAATCTCGCTTCGATGGGAATCTATGTCTTCAATACGGAGTTCCTGCGGCGCTATCTGGAAGAGGATGCCAAGGACGCCATGTCGAGCCATGATTTCGGCAAGAATATCATACCGAAGATGCTGGCGGATAAAGCACCGCTTTACTCCTACGCGTTTGACGGCTACTGGAAGGATGTAGGCACGATCGAGAGCCTCTGGCAGGCCAATATGGATCTGCTGCAGGATGAGCCTCCATTCTCACTGGATGATACCTGGCGCATCTATTCCTCCAATCTTGCTTTGCCGCCGCATTATCTCGGCTCTACCGCCAAGGTTCGCCGGTCCATGATCAATGAGGGTTCGATGATTTTTGGTGAGGTTGAGAATTCTGTGATCTTCCCGGGTGTGCGTATCGGCAAGGGGGCGCAGGTCAAGAACTCGGTCATCATGCCGTTCACGGTCATTGCTGAGAATGCCTGCATCGATCACGCCATTGTCGCGCAGAACTGCGAGATCGCAGCGGGGGCGAGGGTAACCGGCGCGGAAGGAGCTATCGTAGTGGTTCCGGAGGGTGAGACCGTACTGCCTGTGGATGGAAGCAAGCAGGTAGGCTGACACAAAAAAGAACGGAGAGGATCATCTTGAAAAGTGTGTTAGGAATCATAAATCTGGAAGGGAATGACAACCTTATCAAGGAGATGGTGGAGCATCGTTCATTGGCTTCCATCCCCTTTGCGGGGCGTTATCGTATCATAGATTTTCCGTTATCCAATATGGTGAACTCAGGTGTAGGCAATGTGGGTGTGCTGCTATCGGCAAAATCCCGTTCTATCCTCGATCATCTGCGCTCCGGCAAGGACTGGGATCTGGCACGTCATCGGGACGGCCTGTCTTATCTGCCGACCGTGCATCGGGATGGGCAGCCGGACCGCGGGAACATCGAGGGGCTTTATCGCAATATCGATTTCGTTGAGCACAGTACGGAACGGTATGTATTGCTGGTGCGCAGCGATGCGGTCTACAATATGAATTTTTCCCCGGTGCTGCGCTTTCATCAGAATACGGGAGCTGATGTCACGCTGGTCTACAATACGACCTTTGATGAGCAGCACGGTTCCTGTACCTTGCTGGATACGGCTGAAAATGGGCTCGTGACGGATCTTGCGCAGAAGATGGTGAGCTATGAGGGCGCCAAGCTCTCGATGGGTATCTATCTTATGGAGAAGCGGACCTTCCTCGATATCGTGCGTGACACCTTTGAACATGGCGGGACGGATTTCATGCGGGACGGGCTCATGCCGCGCTTCGATGATTTTGCTGTCTATGGCTATGAGCACAAGGGCTATGTGGCCCGCATGACATCGACGGCAGCCTATTACAAGGCTAATATGGATGTGCTTCGCCCGGGTGTATGGGAAGAACTCTTCATGGGCGAGGACCCCATCTACACCAAGAGCAAGGATGAGGTGCCTGTACAGTATAAGGATACCGCCAAGGTAACAAATTCGCTCGTAGCCAATGGCTGCGTGATTCGTGGTGAGGTGGAAAACAGCATCATTTTCCGCGGCGTCAATATCGCGGAGGGCGTAAAGGTCAAGGACAGTATCGTCATGCAGCAGTGTGATCTTGAGGAGAATGCTCTGCTGGAGCATGTCATCTGCGATAAAAATGTCCGGATCACCCGGGATAAATGGCTCAAGGGAGCGGCGAATTATCCTTTGATTATCAGTAAAAACGTAGTTATCTGAGGAAGCTGGATATAGAGGGCAGTCAGCAGGGCAGGCTGCAGCATCTGTTTGGCTTCTTTTACAAGAATCAAGCTCAGCCGCTGCAGAAACGGACCATTCGGGGACCTCTATCTGCAGCGGTTTGTAGTTTGCAGGGGTTCCAGAGTTTAGTCAGGTTAGGAGTGAAGGCAATTGGCAAAGGAAAAGGAAATAGAGCTCATGAAGCAGAACCTGAAGGTGCGCTTCGTTTCAACAGCTCATATCATGTGGGGAAGGGATATTCCGGAGCTTACATCGCATGAAATTTATGAAACGATCGCAGCAACGGTGAAGCAGTACATTGCGGAAAATTGGATCAAGACGAACCGGGCCTATATGGAGCATGAGGAAAAGCAGGTGTATTATTTTTCCATTGAGTTCCTGCTCGGCCGGCTGCTCAACACGAATCTCATCAACCTTGGCCTCAAGGAAATATTCCGCGATGTGCTCAAGGATATCGACATCGATATCGATAACTTCTTTTCCGAGGAACCGGACGCGGGGCTTGGCAATGGCGGCCTCGGGCGCCTGGCGGCCTGCTTCATTGATTCCATGGCCGCGCTGGGACTGGCCGGACATGGCTGCAGCCTGCGCTATAAATACGGTCTTTTCGAGCAGAAAATCATCGATGGCAATCAGGTGGAGATCCCTGATAACTGGCTCAAAAACGGGTTTCCCTGGGAATTCCGCAAACCGGATAAGGCCATTGATGTAAAGTTCAACGGCAACGCCTATATGCGCCCGCGCGAGGATGGCTCGCTGGAGCTCGTGTATGAGAACTATATGACGGTCATGGCGGTTCCGTATGATGTGCCGATTGTCGGCTACAAGAACAATACGGTCAATACCCTGCGCCTTTGGAATGCGGAGGTCAACCGGGATTTCTCCGACTATGGCACGCTCACGCAGGAGCAGCTGCAGGCACGGATGAACTATCGGCACTTCGTTGAGAGCATCACGGAATATCTCTATCCGGATGACAGCTCCGATGATGGCCGCCGTATGCGCCTCATCCAGGAGTACTTCTTTGTATCGGCCGGCGTGCAGAGCATTGTGCGTCATTACAAGCTTACGAAGATGGATATCCATGATTTTGCGTCCAAGATCGCCATCCATATCAATGATACCCATCCGGCGGTAGCCGTAGCCGAGCTCATGCGGGTGCTCGTCGATGATGAAGGCCTGGAATGGGAGGAGGCATGGGATATCACCACGCATACCATTGCGTATACGAACCACACCATCATGCCGGAAGCTCTCGAAAAATGGCCTGTGACCATGTTTAAGCCGCTTTTGCCGCGTATCTACATGATTATTGAAGAGATCAACCGCCGTTTCCTGGAGGCAGTGCGTGAGCGCTATCCGGGGGATGAGGACCGCGTGCGTGAGCTGTCCATCCTGCAGGACGGACAGGTGCATATGGCCCGCCTTGCCGTGGTCGGCGGCCACAGTGTCAACGGTGTAGCGCAGATTCATTCGGAGATTCTGAAGACTACAACCATGAAGCCCTTCTATGAATACTATCCGGAAAAATTCAATAATAAAACGAATGGCATCACGCATCGCCGCTGGCTCATCGGGGCCAATCCGGAGCTCGCGAAGCTCATCGATGAGACCATTTCGACAAAATGGCGCAAAAAGCCGGAGCATCTGCAGGCGCTCATGGAGCATGTGGATGAGAAGCCGTTCCTTACGGCCCTGGGCAAAATCAAGATGCTGCGCAAAAGGGCATTGTCACAGTATGTGCGTGAGCATACGGGCATGCGCCTCGATACGACCTCGCTCTTTGACATCCAGGTGAAGCGTATCCATTCCTACAAGCGGCAGCTCATGAATATCCTGCATATCATGTATCAGTATGACCGGCTGAAAAATGACCCGGATTATGATCTTCCGGTACCGGTTACGTACTTCTTTGGCGGCAAGGCCGCTCCGGGCTACTATGTTGCCAAGAAGACCGTGCGGCTCATCAATGCGGTAGCCGATAAGATCAATAAGGATAAGTCCATCAAGGGACGCATCCGCGTGGTGTTCATTGAGAACTTCGGTGTATCCATCGGCGAGATCGTCTATCCGGCCGCAGATGTGAGCGAGCAGATCTCTACGGCCAGCAAGGAAGCTTCGGGTACGGGCAATATGAAGTTCATGATGAATGGTGCAATCACACTCGGTACGCTCGATGGAGCGAACGTGGAAATCCGCGACGCAGTTGGGCAGGAGAATTGTGTGATCTTTGGTCTTACGGCATCGGAAGTGCTGGGATACTATGCTACCGGGGCCTATTCTGCCTGGGATGAGTACAATACGAATGCCGCGGTGCGCCGGGTTATGGATCAGCTCATCGACGGCACTTACGGGGACTTCCGTGCCCTGTATGATTCTATTCTGAACAGCAACGATGAATTCTTCATCATGAAGGATTTTGGTGCTTATTGCCGGGCCCAGGAGAAGGTTCTGGCACTCTATAAGAATAAATTTGCCTGGTTGAGATCCTCAGCCATCAATATAGCGAATGCGGGAAGATTTTCATCCGACCGCACCATCAGCGAATATGCAGCCGATATCTGGAATATCAAGCCAGTGCTGATTCCATAAGCTGGGCATCGAATGACAGAGGGGGAGTTTGAAATGAAGACATCGGATTTGAGCGAATTTGATCTGTATCTGTTCCATCAGGGAACAAACTTTCATGCGTATGAGATGCTCGGGGCTCATTTTGCTGAGCAGGATGGCAAGAAGGGGGTGCGGTTTGCCGTCTGGGCACCGCATGCCAAATCGGTAAGTGTGGTGGGGGACTTCAACGACTGGGATACCCGCTGCCATAAAATGAAGAAAATTCGGGACGGTGAGATCTGGAGCGTGTTCATTGAGGGGCTGCCGCAGGAGACCGTCTACAAGTACGCGATCCGGCCGCAGTGGGGCGGGCCGCATATCATGAAGGCCGATCCTTATGGTTTTTTTGCCGAGAAAAAGCCGCAGACCGCATCCAAGGTCTATGATCTTTCCGGCTATGAATGGCACGATCAGGAATGGTATGAAAAGAAGAAGCAGCAGCGCTCCTATGAAATGCCGATGCTTACCTATGAGGTGCATCTCGGTTCCTGGCGGCGCACGCTTGAGGGCGGCTATCTGAGCTACCGGGAGCTGGCCGACCAGCTCATTGGCTATGTGAAGGATATGCACTATACGCATATTGAACTCATGCCGCTTTGTGAGCATCCCTATGACGGCTCCTGGGGCTATCAGGCAACCGGCTATTATTCCGTGACCAGCCGGTATGGCAAGCCGGAGGATTTCATGTACCTGGTGGACAAGGCACATGAAAACGGGATTTCTGTTATCATGGACTGGGTTCCCGGCCATTTCTGCAAGGACGATCAGGGGCTGCGCCATTTTGACGGGCAGACGCTGTATGAGTCGGACAATGAGCAGCGGGCTGAAAACTGGGAATGGGGTACCACGAATTTTGATTATGGGCGTACGGAGGTGCAGAGCTTCCTGATATCCAATGCGCTTTTCTGGCTCGAGGAGTTCCATATTGATGGCCTGCGCATCGATGCTGTGGCTAATATGCTCTATCTCAACTACGCGCGCAAGGAAGGTGACTGGCAGCCCAATAAGTATGGGGATACAGGCAATCTCGAGGCGATGGATTTCATCAAGAAGCTGAACGAGACCGTGTTCCAGTACCATCCGCAGGCGTTGATGATCGCGGAGGAATCAACCTCCTGGCCGCTCATCTCCAAGCCGGTGTATGCGGGCGGTATGGGTTTCAATTATAAATGGAATATGGGCTGGATGAACGATATGCTCGATTACATGAGCCTTGATCCCGTCTATCGCAAGTGGAACCAGGATAAGCTGACCTTCTCCCTCATGTATGCGTTCTCCGAGAATTTTGTGTTGCCGCTGTCGCATGATGAGGTCGTGCATGGTAAGTGCTCGCTCATCAGTAAGATGCCGGGTGACTACTGGCAGCAGTTTGCCGGTCTGCGGAGCTTCTTTGGCTACTGGATGGCGCATCCGGGGAAAAAGCTGCTGTTTATGGGCGGCGAATTCGGGCAGTTCATTGAATGGAATTTTGATGACAGTCTGGACTGGCACCTGGTCGAGCAGTATCCGATGCATACGAAGATGCTGGCCTATTCCCGGGCGCTCAACAAATTCTATTGTGAGAACAAGGCCTTTTGGCAGGTGGACTTTGACTGGAATGGCTTTGAGTGGATTGACTGCAACGATAATGAGCACAGTATCGTATCCTTTGTGCGCAAGGCCGATGACAGCAATGATTTCATCGTGGCAATCTGCAATTTCACGCCGGAGGTCCATTCGGGCTATCGCGTCGGCATGCCGCGCAAGGGGACCTATCATGAGGTGTTCAACAGCGATGCGGAATGCTTTGGCGGTTCGGGTGTAGAGAATGGCGGTGACCTTGTTACCGAGGATGTTCCCTGGCATGACCGGGCACAGTCGCTGGTGCTGACGATTCCGCCGCTGGCAGCCATTTATCTTCGGCTCAAGGGGGCACCGGCTGCGGTGAAGTCGGTAGCGGAACGTCGGGAGGCTCCGGCAGAGGAAAAGCCGAAGACCACGCGCCGCCGCAGTACGAAGAAGA
>CAZFPA010000077.1:0-8276 GCA_964520975.1 uncultured Selenomonadaceae bacterium
TCGGCTTATTTTATAGCTTCCTTGCGCCGTCGGCGATGTTGGCTACGTAGAAATCGGGGGCGTAGCCGATTTTTTTGGTGTAGGCACTGCGGATATTTTCCTCGAAGGCCGGGATTGCTTCGTTTTTCACGATGCTGACCGTGCAGCCGCCGAAGCCGGCGCCGGTCATGCGCGAACCGATCACGCCGTCCTGCTGCCAGGCAAGCTCCGCCAGCGTATCGAGTTCCTCCCCCGTCACCTCGTAATCATCGCGCAGCGACACATGCGAGGCGTTCATGAGACGGCCAAACTCGGCCACATCATTCCGCTCCAGAGCCGCTACGGCCTGCAGCGTGCGCTGGTTCTCGCAGACCGCGTGGCGGGCGCGGCGACGCTCTACGGGGTCCGTGATCCGCTCCGCCAGCGCGTCGAATTCCTCATTGGTGAGCTCTCCCAGTGCCTGGATGGATTTCACCTGCTGCAGTTCCTTCAGCGCCGATTCGCACTGGCTGCGGCGCTCATTGTATTTCGAGGCGCCCAGGCTGTGCTTCTTGTTCGTATTCGTGATGACAATACTGCAATCCTGCAGGTCGAGCTTGCTGTAGCGATACTCGAGCGTATTGCAGTCGAGCAGGATCGCACAATCCGTCTTGCCCATGCCCACCGCAAACTGATCCATGATGCCGCAGTTCACACCGACAAACTTGTTCTCCGCCTTCTGCGCGAGCTTCACGAGCGTGATGCGGTCCAGGCCCCAGCCGAACATATCGTCGAGAATGACCGCCATGAGCACCTCGATGGACGCCGAAGAGGAAAGGCCCGCACCATTGGGCAGCGTGCCATAGAATACGATATCCAGCCCTGTGCTGACCGGATAGCCGGCCTCTTCCAGCATGCGGATCACGCCCAGCGGATAGTTGGCCCAGTCATGCGCGGCCTCATAGCTGAGTCCCTGCGCACTCGGCACCGTGACGATGCCAGCCTTCGTGATGTTCATGGAATACAGACGCACCTGCGCATCGCTGCGCTTTGCCGCCACGGCATAGGTGCCGAGCGATATCGCGCAGGGGAACACATGCCCGCCATTATAATCGGTATGCTCGCCGATAAGATTTACCCGCCCCGGTGAAAAATAGGCGGCCTCGGCTTCCCGGCCAAATTTCTCGGTAAATACCCGTTTCATTTCTGCTATGATTTCCATCTTCCAGCCTCCTCAATTCATCTTTTAAAGTTGTACAGTAAACGTTTACACTATTTTTTAAATAAAAAACCTGAACAATAAGTACGCGCAGGTTCCGGTGTTTTCCCTTTTCTCTTTACTCGTGATAATACACTTTTTTATTCACGCTGTCAACGAAAGAATGAAATAATTTTTATTTCCAGTCAATCCTTTGGCAGGCTGCTCCCTTTTCCGGGAACGGCCTGCCAGGAGGATTGCTTTATTTTTTACTTATTTTTTCGCGATGTAGTTGCGGATATCGATGGCAACTGCCACGATGATGATGCAGCCTTTTACGATGAGCTGCCAGTACGGGCTCAGGCCGATAAAGGTCAGAGCGTAGTTGATGACGCTGAAGATCAGTACACCAGCTACGATGCCTTTGACGGTACCAACGCCGCCGGCGAGGGAGACACCACCGACTACGCAGGCCGAGATGGCATCGAATTCATAGCCCATGCCGTAGTTGTTCGTCGCGCCGCCTGTACGGGCCGCCTCGAGGATACCACCGACACCGTAGAGGCCGCCAGCGATTGCATAGAGCAGGATCAGCGAGCCTGCTACATTGATGCCCGATACGACTGCCGCCTGCGGATTGCCGCCGATGGCGAACATGTTCTTGCCGAGTACGGTCTTATTGAACAGGAAATACGCAAAAGCGATGAACAGGAGGGCGATGAGCACGATGATCGGTATCTGCATGCCAAACAGGTTCAACGAACCCGACCCGATCTGCGTGAAGTCCGCTCGCAAACCGCCGATCGGCTGGGAGTTGTTCGGCGTCATATCGAAGTAGATGGAGTTCGCGCCATAGGCTACGAGCATCATACCAAGGGTTGCGATGAACGGCGGTACGTAGAACTTCGCTACGAGGATACCGGAAAGGGTTCCCACGAGTACGCAGGCAAACACCGCAATGATGATCGGCACCGCCAGCGACATCGGATTCTGCCCAAGGTCCGGGAAGAACAGCCGTGAATAGCCGGGGTCCTGCAGCATGGAGGCCGAAATGACCGCGGCGAGTCCGACGATACGGCCTGCGGCCAAATCGCAGCCGGCCGTTATGAGTATGAGCGCCGCACCAAAGGCGATGATCATACGCGTGGATGACTGTATCATGATATCCCGGAAGGTCGTGCCGGAAATGAAGTTCGGTTCATAGATCGCGATTGCCAGGATCATGACAATCAAAATAACGTACATGGCGTTGTGGGCCATGAAATACTTTACTTTCTCATTCATAATATATCTATCCTCCCTGTCTATTTAAGCCCTTCTGCGGCCAGTGTCATAATTTTTTCCTCCGTTGCATCCTTCTTGTCTACCGTTCCGGTCAGTACGCCATTGCTCATGACCATGATACGGTCCGACATGCCGATCAGCTCCGGCATTTCCGATGAAATCATTACAACACTCTTGCCCTGCTCAACCAGATGATTGATAATCGTGTATATCTCGTATTTAGCTCCGACATCAATGCCTCGTGTAGGCTCATCCAGCAGCAGGATATCCGGGTCGGTCAGCAGCCATCTGGCCACCAGCACCTTTTGCTGATTACCGCCGGATAAGGACTGGATCAGGGTATTGAAGCTGGGAGTCTTGATATTCATTTTTTTGATATGCTCGCTGGCATCAACCTTGCGTTTCTTATCGTCAATCAGATGGAATTTATTCAGATAATGGGTCAGATGGGCAACTGCCGTATTGTCGAGCACCGACAGGATCGGGAAGATTCCCGTTGCCCGGCGTTCCTCTGTCAGTAAAGCGATCTTATGCTTCTTCGCATCTCTTGGAGACTTGATAACGACTTCCTTGTCATTGATGAAGATCTTGCCCTTGCTCATGTGCCGCAGCCCGAACAGGGCCTCGATGACCTCGGTGCGCTGTGCGCCCACGAGACCGCCGACGCCGAGCACTTCGCCCCGGCGCAGTTCGAAGGAAACATCCCGGAAGGATTTCGGATGAATCGAGGTAAGCCCCTCCGCCCGCAGCACGACCTCACCAATGGTGTGCGTACGTTCCGGAAAGCGCTGTGTCATATCACGGCCGACCATCTTCGAGATGATCTTGTCCGTCGTGAGTTCCTTGGCGTCCCAGGTTCCGATGTATTTGCCATCACGCATGATCGTAACCTCATCGGAAATCCGCAGAATCTCTTCCATTTTATGGGATATATAAATCATAGCGACATTGCGTTTCTTCAGTTTATCGATGATTGCAAATAAATGTTCAACCTCATCATCCGTGAGCGACGAGGTCGGCTCATCCATGACGATGATGTGTGAATGATGGGAAACCGCCTTGGCGATTTCAATGAGCTGCAGCTGCGATACCGAAAGACTGCCCGCGATGGCCGTCGGATTGATATCAATTCCGAGGTCGTCAAAAATGCGCTGGGTTTCTTCCTTCATCATTTTTTCGTCGATGACCTGCAGCGGTCCGACTTTTCTCTTTGGATAGCGTCCGAGCCAGAAATTATCCATGACCGTCCGCTGCCGCACCGGATAGAGCTCCTGATGGATCATCGAAATGCCCTTCTTCAGTGCTGTCTTTGCGTCCGGAACCTCCGTCTTTTCCCCATCGAGGAAAATCTCGCCGCCATCGGGATTGTAGATTCCAAACAAACATTTCATGAGCGTTGATTTTCCCGCGCCATTTTCCCCCATGAGCGCGTGAATCGTACCCGCCCGCAGATGCAGATTGACACAATCCAGTGCCTTGACGCCCGGAAATTCTTTGCAAATATTTTTCATTTCCAATACATAATCGGCCACATCAATACCTCCCTATACCCGATTATAAAATAAACGACAGCAGCAGCCGCCGTTTATTCTATAACTGAGCAAAGATTCCCCGCTTCGACAGTGCGGGTGTACCTTTTGACAACAGGCGGCGGATCGGTAGGTATCCCCCGCCCCGTTGAACCGTCGAAATTACAGCTGGATATCCGCCATGTTCTCACGCGTAACCTTGATGTACGGAACCCAGATATACTTTCCGTCGCTGATATCGAAGCCGACATTATCCTTCGTCGGAACTTCGCCGCGAGCCAGTACATCCATGAGGCTGTATACAGCCTTGCCCTGGTTCTTCGCATCGTTCAGAACCGTTCCGAGCATCTCGCCGTCCTTCATGGACTTCAGAGCCGGAGCCGTGCAGTCAACGCCGACAACCGGGATGAACTTGCCATTCTGGAAGTAGCCGGCAGCCTTCAGTGCCTCGATAGCACCGAGAGCCATATCATCGTTGTTCGCGATGACAGCATCGATCTTGTCACCATAGGCAGCGATGAACGCAGCCATCTTTTCCTGGCCCTTTACACGATCCCAGTTTGCGAAGTCGCGAGCGATTTCATTTACCTGGAAGCCTGCATCCGTCAGAGCCTTCGGAGCGTATTTCGAGCGGAGCTCTGCATCCTGATGGCCCGGTTCGCCCATGAGCAGTACGTAGTTGATCGTACCGGTCTTCGTCGGGTTTTTCTTGAAGTATTCAGCGAGAATTTCACCAGAGAGCGTACCAGACTGCTCAGCCTTGGCGCCTACATAGTAGGTCTTGTCCCAGGCATTCATAGCCTCCGGCAGCGGCTCGCGGTTCATGAAAACAACCGGGATGTTGGCATTCTTTGCTTTGTCGACGATGACGCCGGCAGCAGTTCTGTCAACGATATTGATTCCGAGAGCGTTTACCTTCTTGCTGATGAACAAATCCACTTTGTCATTCTGGGTTGCCTGTGAATTCTGGCTGTCTACCATTTCAATCTTGGCTTTGCCTTCGCCCGCCTTGTTGATTGCGTCACGAACGCCTGTCATGAAGGTATCATCGTATTTGTAGATAGCAACACCCATGGTCGGCTGCTTACCGGATCCCGAGCCCTGATCGGCGCTCTTCTGGCCGCCGCACCCCGTCGCGAGTACCGCACCTGCAAGTAATGACATGAACAATAAACCTTTCCATTTGCTTTTCACAAAAACCCCTCCTTTAATTTTCCTGCAAAATTTTGTTCCAGGTCCCAGTCGCAGCAGACACCAACCAAAAGCTCTGCTGCAGCTCTGCCGCCGCACCATCTGCTCACAGCTTCTCTATCCTACAGCTGCCCGCAGCAGCGGCCATTGTGTAAACGTTTTCTTTTTTTGCAAAAATAAGAACTCTGAAAAAATATTGCCTCCCATCTCTCTGGAATCGATAAATCCCCCGGCTGGAAAATCAGTAAACGTTTTCCGCCTTTAAAATCATTATACATGAGCCATAGTTTCCTTGCAAGTATTTTTTTTCTTTTCTGATAAAAATTTAAACCGTAGCAAACAAATATCTAACAATTCAAAAAGCGCGCCAAAACAATCGTTTCAGACGCGCTTTCAGAAATCGTTTTCTATTCCGTTTTTTCGTTGATAATGAACCGGTAGCCGGCTGTAAATGTCTGTCCCGGCGCCAGCTTCTGGATGCCGGCCTTCTCCCGGAAATCACCGGCAAAGTCCTCAAAATCACCGTGACCGAACCAGGGCTCCAGGCACACGAACGGTGCGCCGCCCTTTTCCGGCGACCAGATGCCCCAGTAAGGGAAGCCCTTCGCCTCGACCGCGATGCTCTTGCGGCCCTGGCGGGATTTGATGGTGATGCGGCTGGAACGCAGGTCATCGTAGACGAGCGCGCCATCCCGGAAAATGTCATAGGAAAGCGGCTGCACCATACCCTTGAGGCTGGGCGTGCGCTCATGGCTGATCAGACCGTTGGGCAGCGTGAGGATGCGGCTGGAATTTTCCGCCCGCTCGAACTCGAGATAGCAGTCCGTGAATTCCTCTTCCTCCTCAATCGGGCAGCAAAGTGCCGGATGCGCACCGATGGAGAAATACATATCCCGCATCTCCTCCTGGCTCTTCACCTGCCAGCCCACCTGCACGGTATGGCCCGCGAGCTTATAGGAGATTTCCAGCCGGAATTTGTACGGATACTTCTCCAGCGAGTCCTCGCTCCAGTCCAGGGCCAGGCAAATCGCGTCCTTTTCCTTCCGGACGAGCACAAAATCTGAAATACGGCCCAGTCCATGGCCCGGCAGCTCATACTGATGCTCACCGATGCGGTATTTTCCGTCGGCAAGCTTGCCGACAATCGGAAAGAGTACGGGAGAACTGTACTTCCACCAGGACGGATCGCCATTCCAAAGGTATTCCGTTCCATCGGCCTTTTCCTTCATGGATTTGAGCTCTGCCCCATGGTCGGCGACCGTAACGCAGAGCCATTCATTTTCCAGTGTATACAGCATAATCATCTACTCCTTTTAGAGACGTTCCACCTGAATGCGTGCGATGAGCTCCTCCACCACCGTTTTTTTCACAAAGCCGCTCTCCGGCTCCAGCGCATTGGCTGTGCCGCAGGCCGCGGCCAGCTTCAGCGTATCCTCGATGGCAAGTCCCCGGGAAAGCCCTACAGCGATGCCAGCCACATAGGAGTCGCCGGAGCCTACGGGATTCAGGGCCTCGATCTTCGGCACCGTAACACGGTAGAGCTGTCCCTCATAGCCAGCGACAGAGCCTGCCGCACCCAGCGATACGACCGCCAGGCGGATGCCCTGCTCCATGAAATGACGCACCTCAGCGAGTATCTCCGCCTCGGTCGTCACGCTGCGGCCCGTGAGCGCCGCGATCTCATCGCCGTTCGGCTTGATGAAAAAGGGCTGCGCTGCAATGCCCGCACGCAGCAGCTCACCGCTCGTATCGAGCAGGAAGGGCTTCTTTACCGCGCCGGCCTCCCGGATGAGGCGGGCATAGAAATCCACGGGCACCCCCCGCGGCACACTGCCCGAGGCCACGATGATATCCGCGCTTTCGAGCAGCGCGTTGTATTTCTGCCAGAAGAGATCGAGCTCCGGCGCCGTTACCTGCGGACCGGGCTCCAGGATTTCCGTCTGCACGCCATCATCGGTGATGATGGCCAGGCAGGAGCGCGTCTCACCCGCGATATGCACGAAATCCTGGCGAATACCATAGTCCTCAAGCTTTTCCGCGATGAATTCGCCGGACTTGCCGCCCAGCATGCCCGTCGCGAGGCAGTCAGCGCCGAGGATCGTAGCCACATTGGCAACATGCAGCCCCTTGCCGCCCGGCGTATTATCCACTGAGGCCGCGCGCATGACCTTGCCCTTGGTGAGCTCCGGCAGCGTATAACGCTTGTCCACGGAGGCATTCAGATTGATGACCAGTATCATGGCACTCACCTCAATACCGGTTCTGGCTGCCGCAGACCTGGATTTTATGTGCAACGATCTTCTTCATGGCTTCCTTGGCCGGCGTAAGGTACTTGCGCGGATCATTGGCCTCCGGATGCGCCTGGAAGAATTCCTTGATCGCGTTGGAGAACGGAATCTTGAGGTCCGTAGCGACATTGACCTTGCAGATACCCAGCGAAATAGCCTTTTTCACGAGCTCATCCGGAACATCCGAGGCACCATGCAGCACGAGCGGAAGGCTGACCTTGGAGCGAATGGCCGTGAGGCGGTCAAAATCAAGCTTCGGCGTTCCCTTGTAGAGACCATGCGCCGTACCGATGGCCACCGCCAGCGTATCGATGCCTGTAGCCTCGACGAATTTCACCGCGTCATCCGGATTCGTGTACATGCTGTCCTTTTCATCGACGACGAGATCATCCTCGATACCCACGAGCTTGCCGAGCTCCGCCTCGACCGTAGCGCCGCAGACATGCGCGAATTCCACCACATCGCGGACCGTGGCGATATTTTCCTCAAACGGCAGCTTCGAGCCGTCGATCATTACGCTGCGGCAGCCCGCGGCGATGGTTTCCTTGATGTCCCGCACATCCTCATGATGGTCGAGATGAAACGAAATCGGCACCGAAAGCTTTTCCATTGCTGCGCCGGTCAGGGCTACCAGGTAGTCCTTGTCCGCGTACTTCACCGTCGACGGCGTCGCGGCCAGGATGACCGGAGAACGCATTTCCTCACAGGTATCCACGACTACCTGGAAGGTCTCCAGGTTATGGATATTGAAAGCCGGTACTGCATAATGGTTCTTCTGAGCGTCCAGGATCATTTCTTTGGTATTGCGTAATTTCATATCATTCGACT
>CAZFPA010000078.1:0-8170 GCA_964520975.1 uncultured Selenomonadaceae bacterium
ATGGAAATTCAGACAAGTAATTCGACTAGGTATTTCGTGCACGCTGTACTAGCTTTGCGTTGCAACGAGACGGGGGACATCTTGTTCCAGGTTATACTATATCCGAGGGTTTGCTGTGGCCAAAAAATACTGCCGGTCCCTGCTGATAAAAATTGTTTCAAAGGCAGGATTTTCACAGGAGGCGTCGAATTTGGCTATATAGTGGGTTTTTGTAACTATTTTTTCACGCTTATTACTTTGATGAAATCGTGGTGATTCTTGTGGACTTTTTGCTTATTACCTTAGCCATAATGTCCGTCAGTATCCTGCTCATCTACAAAATCACGAATTTCTGCGGTCTGCAGCTGAAGTTTCAGGCATTGGTACTCTGTGCCATCCTGGCCTTTGTCGTCAATTTCTCGACCTTGATGATCTCTGCCTATCTCACCAGGGAGCATTTCATGCTCATTGCGGGACTGGTATTCGCCTCAGCGGCCGCGGTCACCTTTTACAACGAACGCCTGCTGCACCGCCGGAGGCCTGCACAGGAACTGGCCACAGCCGGTACAGCTTCTCTGCTGCCAGCTGCGCTGCCGGAAAGCACACAGTCGGAAGAGGATTTCCCTGCGCGCTCTTCCGTAGCGGCGTCCGTGCCAGACGAGAAAGAACAACCCGACGAGACCGCTCCGGTGCCTTCGACGGCCAGCGAGCCGGCAGTTGAACCCCATCCGGTTCCTGCCGCTCCTGCAGCCATAACCGAAGAAACGGCTGCAGAGCCTTCGGCGCCAATACCGCCGGCAGCTCCGGTCAGCGAAGCTGCAGCAGAGCCAGCAGACGCTGCGGTACCGGAGCCTGTAGCTGCTGTTCCCGCAAGGGTCTATCCGTTCCATCGGAGCGAACGGTCCTTGCGTGGTCGGCAGCGCCGTCGGCTGTGCTGGCTGCCAGCAGTCCTCACCCGCACGGTCGCCGACATCGTGCGCGAGGATATGGAGAACGATCAGCTGCTGAAGCTTACCGCTGTACTGGCCAAGCTCGGCTCGCTCGATGATCTTCTCGACTACGCATTCGATCAGAAGGACCGGCACAACTACTCAAATGCCCTGTTTGCCTACAAGCAGGCTCTGAGCCGCTATCATGAAGACAGCTACGCGCCCTTTATCGTGATTGAAATGGGCAATATCTATAAAAACAATGGTGCCTATGACGATGCCATCCATGCATACCGCAATGCGATGACACTTGCCGCTGTCACCAGCAACGCGGATATCCGCGAGGAATTCACAAAGAACATTGATTATCTGCGCATTGTGAAGCTTGTTCTCGCGCGTCATCATGCGTCCAAGCTCGCCTTTGAAAAGATTCCTGCTGACTGGCAGCAGGAAATCGAGCGCATCTTCCAAAAACGTCATTCTCAGAAATCTGTATCTTAACCATAGAGCATTGTATTTATAATTTTAGGAGGAATATCCATGAAGAAAAGTGTAGAAATCCTGGGCCTGCCGATCATCAGCATTACGGAAGGCCGCGAGCTCGGCATGAGCAAGACCCTGCTCATCGATGCCAAGAACGGCGCTGTCGCTGCCATCACCATTGAGGACGAGGACTGGTACCGCGGTGTCAAGCTCCTGCCCTATGAATCCGTCATCGCCATCGGCCATGATGCCGTAACGATCACGAACAGCGAAAACATCCTCACGCTTGAGGATGCCGGCGACTATGAAAGCATGCTCGACGCGAATGTACGCATTATCGGCACGAAGGCCATCACGAAGTCCGGTACAATCCAGGGCAACGTCACGGAGATCTTCGTCGGTGACGACGGCCATGTGGAAAAATGTGAGATCAGTGCTGCCGATGGCACGACCGCTGAAATTGCCGCTGATCAGATTTCGATCTTCGGCAAGCAGGTCACCGTCATCGAATCCGATACGGAAAAAAAAACTGAATCTGTAAGACCGGCAGCCAAGGCTGAGCCGAAAAAAGAGGCTCCCAAGGCTGAACCAAAGGCTGAAACCAAGCCGGAACCCAAGCATGAACCGGCCCCGGAGGTCAAACCGGAGCCTAAAGCTGAACCGAAAGCAGCCCCGCAGCCGGAAGTAAAAGCCGAAGAAAAACCGGCTGAAAAAGAACCGGCCAAGGCAGAAGCAAACGCCGCGGAGGAGAAACCAGCCGACCCGGCCAAGCAGATGGCTGACAAAGCCACGGAAGAGCGTCATCGCCGCTTCCTGCTCGGCAAGAAGGCCGCCCGCCGCATCACGACGGATAACGGCATCGTAATCGTCGAGGCTGGCGCTGACATCACCGAAGAGGTGCTGCAGAAAGCCAAGCTGGCCAATAAGTTCATCGAGCTTTCCATGAACGTTCAGTAAAGAACCAATGGGGGTGCTGCCAAGGCAGCGCCCCCTATTTATTCTTTCGCCATGATTTTTTTACAAGGAGTCCCGCACCATGCAGCCATCACAGCGTATTTTTACCTTCACGATATTTCTGAGCTTCATACTGGCCATCCTGGGTGTATCCTTCGCCGGAGCAACGCTCGCCATCACCAACAGCGGGCGCATTGCCTATGGCGTCCATTTTGAAAACACCCCGCTGAACGGCCTGTCCCGCGAGGAGGCCGCGGCCTTCCTGCAAAAGGCGGCCCATCAGAAGCTGTCCAAAAACGCTCTGATCTTTTCCTATCAGGACAAGACCTGGCAGATCACCCCGTCCGAAATCAGTCTGAGCGCTGATATGGACGCTACCCTGGAACATGCCTATGCGATCGGGCATTCCGGCCGCGTACTGGAGGATCTGGTGGAAAATATCCGCTGTGCTTTCTATGGCCGCCGCGTCGAATTCGTCGTCAACTACGATGGTGCAGCCCTCAAAGATAAGCTGGATGGTATTGCTCAGCCGGTGAATACGCCGCCGCAGTCCGCCCGCTGCTTCCTCGGCCCCGGCGGCAGCATCCAGCGCCGTCCAGCGGTCATCGGTCGCACCCTTGATACCGATGCCCTGGCAGAGAGCGTCAACGATGCACTGCTGCATCTGGATCTGCCAAAGCGCAGCGCCCTGTCCGTGCACGAAACGGCTCCGGACATCACAGATGCAGCCCTGGCCCATATCGATACGGTGCTCGGCGTCTACACCACGCATTTCAACAGCGGCAACAGCAACCGCAGCCAGAATATCCGCATTGCTTCCGAAGCACTGAGTCAGCAGCTCATCAAAAGCGGCAGCGAATTCTCCTTCAACCAGACGGTCGGCAGCCGCGTTGCCTCAGCCGGCTACAAGGATGCCGCCGTCATTGTCGACGGCAAAGTGGAGCAGGACATCGGCGGCGGTGTATGCCAGGTCAGCTCAACACTCTACAACGCTGTGCTGCTGGCCGGCCTGCAGTCCACTGAACGCACCTCGCATTTTTACCCCTCAAGCTACGTCCCGGCCGGTCTCGATGCAACCGTAGCCGATGGCCAGCTCGACTTCAAGTTCCGCAATGTCCTGCCCCATAACGTCTACCTGCTGAGCAGTGTCTACGGCAATACCCTGACCATCTTCGTGCTCGGGACCCGGGCCGATCTTGACGGCAGCCATATCACGCTGCGCACACAGACAGAAAAGCCGGGCCCTGGCCCCACTGTCTCCGCCTACCGCATCTATCAGAAAAACGGGCAGGACATTCAGACGGAATTCCTCCATACCGACCACTACGATGTACAGGGTTAATGCATTGGCTGCGAATAAGCAGACAAAGGACATCCACATACTAAAAAAACACCGGCTGCAACGCAGCCGGTATTTTTAACGGGCGAAAAGCCCCTGTAAGCCCTGAAGAATGCCATTTCCTACCCCTACGAAAAAGGACAACAGGCTGAAGCCAGGTTCAATGGCCGAATCAGCCAGCATATCAATCCGCTCGACCTCCTCGCCGTCATAGCAGACAATCAGGCTCCCGACCGTATCCCCGGCCTGCACCGGAGCCTGCACTACCAGCGGGATATCATAGCGGACGCTGTAATGCTCTGCGCCTTCCCCGCCAATGAGCGGGAAATAAACATCCGCTGCGGGATGGGCACTGACCTTGTAATCCTTACCGCCCCGCACCAGCAGGGTTTTCTCCGTACGGGCCTGGTCCACGCCCTTTTCTGCCTGTACCTGCCCGAAGCTGTAATCCAGCAGAGCCGCCGCATCGGAAAACCGCGTCTCCATCGTCGGCGAATGCAGCACCACCGCGATGAGCTCGACGCCACCCCGGCGCGCCGCAGCCGCCAGACAGCCGCCCGCCGCCTCGGTCCAGCCCGTCTTGATGCCGGTCATTCCCGGATATTTCCCCAGGAGCTCATTCGTATTCGTAGCCCGCAGGGTCTTTCCCGCCGGCTGCTGACAGCGAATCGTCTGCTCGCGTGTCCCCACGATCTGCCGGAATTGCGGCAGACGCATACCACCGGCCGCAATCTTCGCGAGATCCCGGGCCGTCGAATAATGCTCCGGATCCGGCAAGCCGTTCGGATTGTGGAAGTGGGTCTGCGTCGCCCCCAGTTCCTGCGCCTTCCGATTCATCTTATCCGCAAAGGCCGCCCGGGAGCTGGCCAGATACTGAGATACAGCTGCCGCCGCACCATTATCCGATTCGAGCATCATCCCGGTCAGCAGTTCCTGCAAAGAAAGCTTATCACCAGCCGCCAACCCCAAATAGGAATCCTCTACAGCCGCCGCGTCACCGCTGATGGTCACGGAAGCCGCCGGATCTCCAAGCTCCAGCCCCAGGATACAGGTCATCATCTTGGTGAGGCTGGCCGGATATTCGCGCCGATCCGCGTTTTTCTCATAAACAACCCGCCCGGTCGAAGCCTCGATTACAATTGCTGACGACGCGCCAATATCCGGCTCCGCCGCCTGCACCGGCAGAGCCGGTGCAGCAAAGAACAGAACAAGCAGCAACCAAAGCAGTTTTCCCCCATACCTCATCCCTGCTCACTTCCCGCATCCCCAAACCGGCCGATGACAAAAAATGTGCCGTGCGCGCGGCCAAACAACTGCCCATCCGCAGCCAGCAGATCGCATTCGCAGACCATGGTACGCGAACCATTATGAATGACCCGCCCCCTGGCTGTCATCTCCGCCCCGGCCGGTACTGCCTGCAGAAAATTCATGCCAAAATCCAGCGTGACGACCTTCTTGCCCAATGAGAGGCAGGCCGCGCCCATCGCGGTATCCGCTACGCTCATGAGCACGCCGCCATGCGCGATTTTATAGACATTGGTAAACTCCTGGGCAATCTGCAGCCTAAGCTCCACCTGCCCGGCGGCAATTGCTGACACTGCCATGTGCAGATACTGTACAAAGGGATTTTCATCATAAAAGGACAGCAGATGCTGCTGCACCCTTGTATCCATTGTTTCGTTCATCATTTCATCCATTATTTTTCGGCTCCTATCTTACTTGAATGCTTCTTATTATAACGCCATTGTTCAAAATTTCGCAACGCGAAATTCTTCCGCTCAGCGTTTCAACAAGGCGTGCAATATCAACGCACCGCCTGCTATTTCTGTTTGCACTCACCCACCTGCAGATATGGCGAGCATCCTGTTCCGAGTTATAACGCCATTGTTCAAAATTTCGCAATGTGAAATCCTTTTCTGGAAAAGCATATACCTGTAACAAATGTGACCGAAGCGCTCCGTTCCTTATGCTATACTGAACGTAACACAAGGCGAAACCGCAAAAGCGATAAAGGAGATGTTTCTATGTATACAGGACAATTAACCGACCAGCACCAGAAACTTTGGACACTCATTCATGCGATGGAGAACTCCTCCCCCGCTGATGCGGCAGGCACCGCGCGCACTGTCGCCCAGCTCAGCGGCATCCTGAGCATCCATCTGGCCGCCGAAGACAAATACCTGTATCCGAGCCTGAAAAACAGCCCGGATGACAAGATCCGGGCTGTCGCTATCCGGTATGAAAAGGAAATGGGCCACCTGGCCGCTACCTATACTGCCTATCGCAATCAATACAGCACCGCCTCGCGGATTGAAGCGGATCCTGCCGGCTTCACCCGTGAAACCCGCCGCATCCTGCAGGCCCTTTCGGAGCGTCTGACGCGTGAGGACCGGGAACTCTATCCGCTGCTGACCGACTGACATCGCGAGGAATCCCCACATAAAAACAGCAGCATCGTCCGAATCCCCCGGACGATGCTGCTGTTTTATTTCCCGCAAATGCCGTTCAGGCCTCCAGTGCCTGGAACGCCTGCGCCAGATCATAAAGGATATCATCGATATGCTCGGTACCGATAGAGAGGCGGATGGTCGCTGGTGTAATACCACTGTCCAGCAATTCCTGCGGACTCATCTGCGAATGGGTCGTGCTGGCCGGATGGATAACCAGAGACTTTACATCCGCCACATTGGCCAGCAATGAAAATACCTGCAGGTGGTCAATGAATTTCTGTGCCTCAGCCTGCCCGCCCTTGATTTCAAAGGTGAAGATGGATATACCGCCCTGCGGAAAATATTTCTTATAGAGTGCATGGTCCGGATGATCCGCCAGCGCCGGATGGTTCACCTTTGCCACATGCGGATTTTTCGCGAGATAATCGACGACCTTCAGCGCGTTTTCCACATGACGCTCAACACGCAGGGACAAAGTTTCCACGCCCTGCAGCAGCAGGAAGGCGTTGAACGGCGATATCGTCGCACCTGTATCACGCAGCAGCAGGGTGCGGATATAGGTCACAAAGGCGGCGGCTCCGACATCCTTAGCGAAGCTGATGCCATGATAGCTCGCGTTCGGCTCCACCAGCCACGGGAAGCGGCCCGAACCCACCCAGTCGAACCGGCCGCCATCAATAATGACACCGCCCAGCGTCGTGCCGTGCCCGCCGATGAACTTCGTCGCCGAATGCACGACGATATCCGCACCATGCGCAAAGGGCCGCAGCTGATAAGGCGTAGCAAAGGTGCTGTCCACCACAAGCGGGATATGATGTTCATGCGCGATCGCTGCCACGGCATCGATATCGATGAGGTTCGCATTCGGGTTGCCGATGGACTCGATGTAGATGACCTGTGTATTTTCTTTGACAGCGGCCGCGAAAGCCGCGGCGCCTTTCGTCGGATCAACAAAGGTCGTCGCAATGCCAAAATCCGGGAAGGTATGCTCAAAGAGATTGTACGTGCCGCCATAGATTGTCGTAGCCGCCACGATATGCTGCCCGGCATGTACCAGCGCCTGCAGCGCATAGGTCACGGCCGCTGCCCCGGATGCGGTCGCCAATGCCGCCACCCCGCCCTCCAGGGCAGCCAGGCGGCGCTCGAGGACATCTTCGGTCGGATTCGTGAGGCGGCCATACACATTGCCGGCGTCCTTCAACGCAAAGCGATCAGCCGCATGCTGCGAATTGTGAAACACATACGATGTGGTCTGATAGATGGGCACAGCCCGCGAATCCGTCGCCGGATCTGCATTCTCCTGCCCTACATGAAGCTGCAACGTCTCAAATCTGTACTTTCTTTCCTCACTCATCCTTCATACCCCTTTTCTTTCTGAGAAGCGGCTGCTTCTCATTTACAAATTTACATTTAATAAAACATATAGATTTAATATGTTTATGATTATAGCCGCATTTTCATATTATGTCAATAGGAATTATAACATTAGAGTGGTATTTTCCGGAAAACAGCGTCCACGCCCGCAGCAGACCGGCGATAAAAAGGCCGGTGCACCAGATCCTGTCTGGTACACCGGCCTTTGCTCCAGCAGCTTTGTCCGTCGCTGCCGGGAAGTTATTTTTTGAAATCCTTGATGATGGTCCAGATATCTCCGCTCTTCTGTGCCGCACTGCTGAAAATAGCCCAGGTATCACGCGAAATCGCCTCCAGGCCCTTGCTGGCACTGATCATGATTCTGCCATCCGGCGTGAATTTTGCTTTTTTATAGGAGCTCTCCTCTACATAGTAGGGAGCCCCGTCATCGCCTACAGCTGCAATAAAGTTTTTCTGTGCCCCGCCCGCTACCATATCCAGTTCCTTATCGGTCAACAAATGTTTCTCATTCTTCATTTTATGTCCCTCTTTTCATGAAGTTCATTTTCTTGTCCTTTATACGCAGCCCGGTGCGTAAGATTACACTAATACATCGTGCACGAAATACCTAGTCGAATTACTTGTCTGAATTTCCAAGTTCCGCCGCCAGGACCGGCCATACA
>CAZFPA010000079.1:0-8053 GCA_964520975.1 uncultured Selenomonadaceae bacterium
AGTTCATCACGCTGATATGGTACTGCTTCTGAAAGATGCGGCTCAGATACACCTGACTGATCGCGCACTCATGCACGATGGTATTCAGGCTGATATCCTCATGGATATGGGCATCCACATAGGAAAACACACCCTTCATAATAGGATAGCACTCAATGCAGCTCTTGCGCAGGCAGAAATTCATGAGCCGGAACAGCCAGTATTTCAACGCCATGCGATCATGCAGGCAGGCGGTATTCAAATGGAAGTTATTATCAAGCTCTTCCAGTGTGACACCATCGCCGGTAAAAGCCATGACCTCCTGCAGGCCATCCACAATCCGCGTAAGCAGCTTTTGCAAAAGGGCCGTATCCGCTCCCGAAATCCGGTAAAGCGTATCGCTCAAATCATCGATGCCATAATAGATCTTGCCGTAATCCTTTTCCTTCAGCATAGAAATGAGCTGATTCGTCCAGCGGTGGTACTCATTTTCGTAATTATGATGGTACTTGCCAAAAATCTTATCCAGCCTGGCGATGGTAAGCGGCTTTTCGATGAAGCCGTTTACATTGTATTTCTTCTTCACCGCGAGCAATTCATCGGATATGCAGGTGACCACCATATAGAGCATCATGCCGGAAAGCAGCTGGCAGTCTTTCGGGACCCCGCCCTGACAATCCAGCAGCGCAATATCAAAAGCTTCCGTCTTGCTTTTCAGCACGGCCTCCTTCACACTGGAGGCATAATCTGTCACTTCATAGACAACAGATGTTTTTGTAAGCGCTTTCACCGCTGAATAAAATAATTGATCCTTTGACACTACTAATATTCTATACATAAAGCACCTCTACATCAGTGCCTCAGTAAAATTCCGGCCACGATATCACGATACTGCAGCCCACATCATAAGAAAATCGCTTCTTCACGCCATATCGCTCGCCGAATTTTTCCTTCAGCATCATCTCGGCATATTTCATGCTCATTTGGATAAAGTGCCCTTCCCCATCCATCGGTACCTCGGCGTATTCAACACCCGGACCATTGTTCTCGATGGTGACGACATTATCCCCGTTCTTGACGAAACCGGTCAGAGTAATCTCCCCCGCCGATTCCAGCTGTGCTGTACCAAAGAAAACCGAGTACTCCAAAAAAGGCAGTAAAATATTCCGCATGATCTTGCCCACGAGGATATCATCGGAAAAATTGATGTGATAAACCAGATTATCCTGATATTTCACTTTTTTAATGCGAAGATAACGCTCCATGGATGCCAGCTCTGTTTTGACACTGACCTCGCTCCATGGCTTCATGATCGTGCTCTTCACATACTCCGAGACATCATTCATGATGGCCGCAGTAGCCTCCGCCTTTTCCAGCACTGCCATATTATAGACCGTAAAGAGACTGTCCATGATGAAATGCGGGTTGTAGCGGGTCTCCATGGCCCGCAGCTCGGCCTGGAGCTTCTTGCGCTCAGCCAGCCACATATTCTGTCCTTCAACGATCTTATTGAACTCCTGCTGCAGGGAATCATTTTTCTCCTGTCCCCACAGTTCCTTCACACAAAGCGTATTGATGATGAGTGATACCATCTTGGCTACGTCCTTGACCTTCTTGTAGGAAGACAACCGCACCTCTTCCAGCATGCGCTGGCGCTCCTCCCGATGCTCCTCCGTTTCATTCACCGAAGAGATTTTAGCTAGGCAGCTAACGTTTGGTGGAGCATCTTCGCAGCGAAGCTGTCCTCCAATAAATCCCCCGAGGTAATGTCCCTTGATGATGATCGGCACGGCCATCTCAATGAGGCCATGCGGGCAAAAATAAACATGCGGTTCACGCAGCACTGCCGCCTGTACAGCACCATAGGCATCGGAGGCGAAGCAATTGAGCTTGCACTTTTCATCCTCCCGCATACAGGCACAGTGGCGTGTAAAATTCGTAGCTTCTGTCACCGGCTCCCCGCGATAGTTCACGGTAATGAAAGCCAGACCGGTGGCATTGGATATTGCCTGTTGAAACTCCGCCAGACGGTTCTTGTCGATGAGCTCCAGCAAATCCATATCGTCCGAGGAATCCGTTCCCATTTTTCTTCCCTGTGTTTCTTTTTCCTGCAAACTTTCTTTGTATTCCCCGTTCATTGACTGCCCCCCAATTATAGTATGAACAATTGTCAACACTAGCTCTATTGTACCACACTACATTGTTTTTCGGGACTCCTCGCTGAACAATATCCAACACTTTTTACGAATAAATTTGTAAAATACAGTACAATATCTCAAATAAAGGTAAAATATAGCTCTTTACTGAAAAATTGTCAATACACAGCGCTATAGATCTTAGCCACAGCCTCTTTGCTCACCGGAACCGGATTGCCATCGAGGCAATAATCTTTCAGTGCGTTCCCCGTCATGACGCAGACTGCCTTCGCATAGTCAGCGGCAGCCGGTGCGTTCCGGATGTCGCGGATGCGGGTCGGCACCTGCAGGCTGCTCTTGAGCGCCCGGATCACGTTTCTGAGGATGATCACCGCCTGGGCCTCGTCCTGGGAGGCTGTTGCCAGTCCCAGCTTCACAGCCAGCCGCGCGTATTTGGCCCGCACTGCCGGATCCGCGGCATTGTGCTCGATGACGGCTTCCAGGAAGAAGCCGCAGGCCAGTCCATGCGGCAGATGATACATGCTGCCAAGCTGATGGGCCATACTGTGGTTCATGCCGAGCCCGGCCGTGTTAAAGGCAATGCCGGCCAGATTCGAGGCCTCGTGCATCTTTTCCCGGGCCGCGGCATTCTTGCCGTCCTGATAGCAGGCCAGCAGGGAATCCAGCACCAGCTCCAGCGATTTTTCAGCCAGCGCATCACTGTAGACGTTCGCGCCCTTGGCCACATAGGCTTCCACCGCATGCGTAATCACGTCGAGGCCTGTATTGGCCGTGATGCCTGCCGGTACCGTAAGCACCAGGCTGGTCTCAAGGATTGCCATATCGGCTGCCATGAGCTCGTCTACCAATACATGCTTGATCTGCGTGTCCGCATCGCGGATGACTGCCAGCGAGGTCATTTCTGAACCCGTGCCGCTGGTCGTCGGAATTGCGATAAAATACGGCTTCTGGATGATGCCGCCCTGCACTGCAAAGTAGATCATGGCCTTGGCCGTGTCAATGGCCGAGCCTCCGCCGATTCCGATAATGACATCCGGCAGGCAGGCAGCAATGCTCTTCACACCGCTGCCAACAACTGCCGTTGTCGGATCAGGAACCGGACCGTCAAATATCGTTATCTTTTTCGCCTGCACAAGCCGATGCGCAATGCGGGCAATGGTGCCATTGTCGCTGAGGAACTTATCACAGACGATGAGTACACTCTGCGCTTCAATGCCGCTCAATGCCTCCAGCGCATCCTCCCCGAAGCAGGTTGCTGCTTTCACTTTAAATACGGTCAATGTAATCCCTCTTTTCCCGCGCTTCAGCGAATGCTGAACGCATCAGCCAACACACAACGACGTTCGCGGCAGAAGGACTTCGGCCCCGTAATGCCTTCGCCTGTCGGTCCGGCAATCGTGAAGGTCGTATGACCCTCGCCGCCAATGCCGATACCGGCGTAGGACGGTGCATTCTTTACGAAAATCGTAGTTTCCATGATCTTTGCCATCTTGCTCATAGCCTTGACGTTCGTGGAATGGATCATTGCACTGTGGCGATTGCCATGCTCAGCCTCATGTGCGAGCTCAATGCCCTGGTCGACATCCTCAACACGAACCAGCGGCAGAATCGGCATCATCATTTCCGTCTGGACGAACGGATGGTCATTTTCCACTTCCATGATGATGAGACGAACCGAAGGATCTACCTGCAGCCCCAGTTTCTCAAGGATATAGGGTGCACTCTTGCCAACGAATTCCGTCTTCGGGCCACCAGCCGGTTTGGAAACGAGCTTCCAGAGCTTTTCAATCACATCGCGGTCCGTGAGCTCAAACGCACCATTGGCCTTCATGTTGATCTTGAGGTAGTCAAAAATGGAATCTACTGCAAAGACTTCCTTTTCAGCGATGCACGGTACATTGTTATCGAAGCTGCTGCCATCGACAATGTCCTTGGCCGCTTTTTCCACATCGGCGGTCTCATCGACAACGGCCGGCGGATTGCCAGGGCCGGCACCGATGGCTTTCTTACCGGAGGAAAGCACCTTCTTCACGATACCAGGGCCGCCCGTAGCTACGAGCATGCGAACCAGCGGGTGCTCCATCATGATATTGCTGTTTTCAATAGAAGGCTCCGTGACCATCGTGATGATGTTATCCGGTGCACCGCCATCCACCAATGCCTTGTTCAGAAGCTTGATGAGCATGATGGAAGTCTTCTTGGCCCGCGGATGCGGACTGAATACCACCGTGTTGCCGCCGGCAATCATGCCGATGGAATTGCAGATGATGGTCTCCGTCGGGTTCGTGGTCGGCGTGATCGAGCCGATGACACCGAACGGGCACTGCTCAACGAGCGTGATGCCATGATCGCCGGTCTTGACCTCAGTCTGCAGGGCCTCGGTGCCCGGCGTATTGAGTGCTGCCGCACGGTTCTTCTGCACCTTGTCCTCATATTTGCCGATGGCCGTCTCCTCAACTGCCAGACGCGACATGAGCTCAAGGTTTTCCTTTTTCAGACAGGTCCTGCGGATGATATCCACATATTTCTGACGCTGTTCGATGCCCTGGAACAGCAGTACATGCTGTGCTGCCGCTGAAGCCTCGATGGCCTCGTTCATCGTCTCAAAGATCCCGTAATTCGGTGTCTTGGCAGCGGCAGCCGGGCAGTTTCCCTCAGCCTGGATCTCCTTCACGGCCTGCTCTACCAAAGATTTCAAAATTCCTGCATCCATATTTTCCATACCCATCGTACTCTTTGCCTCCTCAAAATCGTCGGGAACCTTTCCCTGTATCAGTTTCTGGTTCCCCTGCAATGAATTGCTATTCCTAATGGTGTCACAAACAGGGTATCATTTGGCTTATATACCGGCGTATGCAATACCTTTTCAAACACTTTTTCAAATTCCTGAAAGCTCGCTGCTCCGCCAACGACATAGACATTCTTTACGTCCTTGCCATCGATATACTTCTTCACGATGGTCGCCATCTTCTCGATGACGGGAATCACCAGGGGAAATACATCATCTTCCCGGGTCGGATCGAGCTTCATTTCTTCGGCTTCCTCAAAGGTGATGCCGTAATAGCCGGCCGTCACCAGGCTCATGTGCGTGCCCCCTGTCGGCTCATCAGCGGTAAACACCACCTTGCCGTTCTTCAGGATACTGATGCCCGTCGTGCCGCCGCCCACATCGACTACAGCCCCCTCCTGGATTCCCAGGATCTCGGATGCTGCAGATGGCTCATCGGCAATGCCGCGGACCTCAAAACCAGCCCCCTCGACTACATTGGCAATACACTTCACATTACCCTCGATGATTCCGGGCGGTATGGCTGTTGCCGCTACCGGCAGCTCGCAGCCAAGCTTTTCTTCTAACGCAGCCTTCATACGGCTGACCGCCTGAACGGTCCCGACATAATCGACGACAATGCCGTCGCGGACGCCCTTGGAACGGGCCGTAGCCCCGGCCACCGGATGTCCGTCGCTGTCTACTACAGCCAGCACTGTATTGGCCGTACCGAGATCGACGCCGGTAAACAGCGGCCCTTCATAGGAGTTGCATTGGCCGCTGGCAACCAGCGCCCCGAACTCTGCTAATACGTCATTTTGCAGCAACATAGGCTTCCCTCTCAGTTCTCCTGGGGTTTGATCACCACATAATCCTTATTGCTCAGCGAGCAGGCATTGGCCTCATCCAGGTCGATATGCATTTCCAGGTCGAATTTCGGTGATACGCGGATCACCACATTGCCCAGCACACCAGCTCTTTCCCCAAAGGTCTCCACATCCACGACATCACCGTTTTTCACGCCGACACTCTGTGCCTGCTGCGGTGTCATGTGAATGTGACGCAGCGCGACGATCGTGCCCGAGTCCATCTTTACGACGCCCTTCGGCCCCACCAGCTCAATACCCGGTGTTCCATCGAGATGACCGGATTCCCGCACCGGGGATTTCACGCCCAGCCGGAAACCATCTGTCTTGGATATCTCCACCTGGCTCTTATCACGCAGAGGACCGAGGATACGGACCTTTTTGAATTCGCCCTTCGGGCCGCGCAGCGTGACGGTCTCATTGGCCGCAAACTGTCCCGGCTGCCCCAGTTCCTTTTTGCAGGTGAGCTCATAGCCCGGGCCATACAGGGTCTCCAGATCCTCTTTGGTCACATGCACATGGCGGTTGGACACGCCAATAGGCACTCTGAAGCGCTCGAATTCCTTGATTTTATCCATGACCTTAGCGGTGATGCGCCGCATCAGTTCTTCTGTATTCATACTCTTTCCTGCCTTCCATTAAAATCCTTATTTCCGCAGCCAGCCGGCCAACGCTTCCTTTTTATCCAGGCATTCCCAGGCAAACCCCTGATCCTCCCGGCCAAAGTGTCCATAGGCCGCCGTACGCCGGAAAATCGGTTTGCGCAGGGCCAGCGTTTCAATGATGTCCGCCACCCCGAAGGAAAAATTCTCCGCTACGGCCTGCTCGATCTTCTCCACCGGCACCTTTTCGCTGCCAAAGGTTTCGACGAACACCGCCTCCGGTCTCACACTGCCGATGACATAGGCAATGCTCACTTCACAGCGGTCGGCCAGTCCTGCAGCCACAATATTCTTGGCCGCGTAGCGGGCCATATAGGCAGCACTGCGATCGACCTTGGTAGCATCCTTGCCGGAAAAGGCTCCGCCGCCATGCCGGGCCAGGCTGCCGTAACTGTCCACCATGATCTTGCGGCCTGTAAGTCCGGTATCCCCGGCCGGACCGCCAATCACAAAACGCCCGGTTGGATTGATATGGATGACGGTATCCGGCCGCAGCCATTCACCGCAAACCGGCTGAATCACTGCCTGCCGCACGAGCTCCCGCAGCAATTCCATCTTCGCCTCCGGTGCATGCTGCACCGATACGACAACACTGCTGAGTCCCTGGGGCCGTCCCATTTCATCGAACTTCATCGTAGCCTGCGTCTTACCATCCGGCCGCAGAAAGTCTGCCTGCTGGCCTAAGACATCCAGCATTCGGGCCATGCCATGGGCCAGATTACAGGTGAGCGGCATATAGTTGGCCGTCTCATTGGTCGCGTAGCCATACATGATGCCCTGATCGCCACCGCCCAGCACCGCGGAGTGGCGGCCGCCGGCCTGGCTCACGCCGAGGTCGATATCCGCCGACTGCTGATGCACATTGCAGAGAAGCAGACAATTCTCTCCATCCAGGCCGCTTTCCTGGCTTCTATAGCCAATATCCCGGAGCACGCTCCGGGCTGTTTCCGCCAGATTGACCTTTGCCGAAGAGGTAACCTCTCCGGCAATCATCAGGCAATTATTTGAAGCAAAGGTTTCCACCGCTACGCGCGAAGCTGCATCCTGCGCCAGATACGCATCGAGGACAGCATCCGAAATCTGATCACAGACCTTGTCCGGATGGCCCCGGCGCACCGACTCCGATGTCATATATCTTGTTCTCATAACCATTTCCTCACCTCAGCGGATAGAAAACCCATCCCGTGAATAGCAGCGGCGCCGTCTGGTAAATGTCCGGGTGCTCGTGAAGCCCTCACCCGTCACATTTGCGATAGTAAAGCTGCACTTCTCATCACTGTCAAAGCCCAGTCCATGCAGGCTGCTTCCATTCTTTACAAAAATCGAGGTCTGCAGTTCCTTGGCCGCCTGGTTCATGCGTTCCAGAATGGCCGTATGGATGGTCGCCGTATGGCGGCAGCGCTGCTCGATTTCTACCGCGGCCTCGAGCATAGCATCGAAGGTCGGTACACGAAGAATCGGTACCACCGGCATGAGCAGCTCATTCAGGAGCAATGGGTCCTCCAGCGGGCAGGTATAGAGTACCGGAACGATGATGGCCTTGATGTCAGCCGCTGTATCGATGCCGAGTGCCTCCAGGATATGGATGGCGCTTTTGCCCTCGAGCTTCTTGTTCATCACATG
>CAZFPA010000080.1:0-8000 GCA_964520975.1 uncultured Selenomonadaceae bacterium
ACCTAGGACCGACCGGTTATGAGCCGGTTGCTCTAACCAACTGAGCTATAGGCCCGTTTGATGATAGAAAATCTCGCCGGTCTATTGACGCAAGCGAGAACTGCAATCATAAAATGGAGCGGAAAACGAGGCTCGAACTCGCGACCCCCACCTTGGCAAGGTGGTGCTCTACCACTGAGCTATTTCCGCTTGCTATGAAATTTTACCAGTCAACCGTGTTTATCGCTGACTGACAAAATGTATTATAGCTTTCAGCTAAGTATTTGTCAACCCCCTTTTACAGAAAAGACCCGGTGTCCGTTTCCGGAACCAGGTCTTTTGCACTCCATTGAAATATCCGCCTCAATACTTAAAACGCTGCAGCGAAAGCTGCTGATCCTGTGCCAGCTTAGCCAGGGCATCGCTTGCCGACGCAATCTCCTCCGCTGATGCGGACTGCTCTTCGGTCGTCGCTGAAACAGCCTGCATCTCCTCGGCAACCTTGCTTCCCTGCTTTTCAATATTATTGATACTCTGTGTAACAACGCCAGCGCTTTCCGTCACAGCCTGGATTCCCTCCATCATAACATCCATCTGCTCCGATACATTCTTTACCAGGCTGCTGATTTTTCCGAAGACCTCACGCAGGCCTTCGACTGATTGTGCCCCCGATGCTACGGCTTCACGTCCTTCGTTCATAGATCCTACCGCAGTTGTAGTATCCTGCTGAATCCCGTGAATGAGCTCCGCAATCTGTTGCGCTGCTGTCTGCGACTGCTCTGCCAGCTTGCGGACTTCTTCAGCAACCACAGCAAACCCGCGCCCATGCTCACCCGCACGAGCCGCTTCAATTGCAGCATTCAGCGCTAATAAATTTGTCTGCCCGGCAATCCCTGAAATGGTCTCGACAATCTGTCCAATTTCCTGGGAACGCACGCCTAATTTATCTACCATTTCAGCCGAAGCTGTAACAATAGATTCCACACTCTTTATCTGCGACACGGATGCATCTACAGTCTCACTGCCTTCTCCTGCCTGACTGGCCGCCGCTGCGGAACGTTCCGCAGCCTGCGTTGCCTCCTGACGGATCCGCGTAACTGACTGCTCCACCTGTTCTACGGAACGATGGCACTCATTGACTGCCGTCTCCTGCCGATCTACGGCTTTCGCTGCATCTGCGACAGAGACCGCAGACTGTGTTGATGCCTGCGCCGACTGTGCAGCACTAGCAGTAAGTTCCTCCGAGGAAGCCGCTATCTGCTCAGTGGAATTATTGACGCTCTGCATAAGTGTATTGATGCTCTTGCGCATCTGAATCAATACATTGACCATTTCGCCGAATTCGTCCCCGCGCAAAAGCTCACGATCCTCCTGTACCCGAAAATCACCATTGCTGAGCCGCCCGCAAAATGCAATCATCTGCTGCAACGGTTCCCGAACCGTCCGCACCAAAAGCATTGCCGAAATAAGCAGCACCAGCAATGCCACCGCCGTGACAACGATTGTCATGTGGATCGCCGATTCTACCGCCGCATTGTTCTTTTGATATATTTTGGCCGCATTATCATTCGCCATGCCCTGCAGCACCTTCAACTCATCACGGATCTCATCCTTGGCCTTGCGTCCGCGTTCGCTCTCCCACAGGTCTGCTGCCTCAGATTGCTTGCCAGCCGCTGCCATATCCATGACCTCAAGGGCAAATGCACGATAATTCTGCCAGCCGCTATGCACCGCATCAAAATGTGTTGCCGCCTCCGGTACATTAACCGCAATTTCCTCATAAGCCTTCCATTCGCCTTCCCACTCATCCAGAGCCTTACTTACATTTGATTTTCCCTCAGCAATGAGTTTGGGATTTGATGAGCTCAATACCTGCAGTGCCCTTGTCTGTGAAAGGCGCAGTGACACCTGCATCTCCCCCAGCCGCAGACTTGCCTGCATCTTTTTATTGTACAGATTATCCGTTCCTTCATCCGCGATCTTCAAATAATGATAGCCCGTAAAGCCAATCGCCAGCATAGCGATCAATGAAACAATCACCATGGCAAAAATCTTATGTGCCACCTTGACATTCTTTGTCCATTCCATCTTCATCCCTCCAGATCTGCTTTTCAATATACTGATAGCAATACGTTATAGATTTGATGTTTATATCAAGCATTCTACAAAACAAGGGGATTTCCTTCTTAAGAATATTTTTCTTTAACAAAAAAAGACGCTGACTCAGTCAGCGTCTCGCCAGGCCTGTACAAGGGCCTGGCTGGCAATCTGTGGCTGCGGTGCAGCTGCGACTGCGGATACTACAAAAAATCCTGCCACCCCGGTTGCCCGCAATGGCTGGATATCCGGCAGCTTCACTCCGCCGCCAACGACTACCGGAACAGGGCTGCAGGCCGCCAGCTCCCGCAGCTCATCCAGGCTGCGGGTAATGATCTGCCCGTTTGAATCGAGACCGCAATCCGGCTTTGTCGCCGTCTCATGCAGCGGACCGGCACCGAAATAATCGATACTGCTGACATCGGCTTCCTTTACATAGGAAAGAAGCGCATCGGTACGAGCCGAGAGTCCGACGATACTGTCTTTCCCCAGATACTGCCGGCAGATCTCCGGTGGAATGTCCGACTGTCCCACATGGATGCCGTCGACCTTCACCCCCTGCTGCCGGGCCGCAAGTACAACATCCAGACGGTCATCTACCAGCAGGGCTACCGATTCCTCCCGTCGTGCCGCGGCAATGACCGCCGCAGCCTCGCGTGTAAGGCCAATGAGTTCCCTGGCTCCGGCTGTCTTGGAACGGATCTGCACACAGGTAAAGCCGGCGCTGACCGCCGCGGCCACAATATCACGTACAGGGCGCCCCAAAGTATTTTCCGGTCCCACCACCAGGTACGCTGAAATATCCAACACATCACGAATGCTCATGCCTTTTCCTCCAAAATCTTCTCTACCTTCGCCGTCTTTGTGTGCATCATATCCGAAAAGCCCGGCCGGATATCCGCCTTCAGCACAACCTCCGTGCGAATTCCCTTTTCAGCCAGGATGAACGCGGCTTTTTTGACAACAGCCATGACCTCATCCCACTCGCCTTCAATCTCCGTGAACATCGAATTTGTCCGGTTCGGCAGGCCGGAGGCGCGGATGACACGTACAACCTCAGCCACCTCCGCCGACAGTTCATCCCCCGTACCGCACGGAGCAATCGCTACAGCGATCAATGTATTCATACCTTTTCCTCCTCGATTTTCAGCGGATTCCCGGCAACATCCGCCGAACTCGCCTGATACAGCGCATCCAAAAATTCCACCTGAAAGCTGCCCGGACCACTGCAACGGGCTTCCGCGCGTTTGCCGGCCAGATTATAGATAGCCGAGGCGGTGAGTGCCGCAATGAACGGAGAGGCAGCCGTTGCATAGACAGCCGCCACGCCACCCAGCGAACAGCCTGCGCCCGTGATTTTTTCCATGAAGTGTGAGCCGCCATAGGAAAAGGCCGTGCACTGTCCATCCGTGATGAGATCATGCTCGCCGGAAACAGCTACCGCGCCGCCTGTCCAGCGAGCCAGGGAAACCGCCGCCCGACGGGCAGCGTCCACAGAATCCGTCGCATCTACGCCCCGCACTCCATCGGCCGCCTGACCGCTCTCCAGTTGCCAAAGATTTGCCAGCGCAATGATTTCCGAAGCATTTCCCCGGATGATGGTTGGCTTTTCATCCCGAAAGCCCTGCAGCAGCTTTGTCCGCAGGCTGCCAATGCCGATGCCTACCGGATCAAGCACCCAGGGGCGACCTTGCACATGAAGAGCCCGTGCCGTGCGCGGCAGGGTTTCCTCATAGACCGGCAGCAGGGTTCCTACATTGATATAGAGTGCACCGCCCGCCGCAGCGAGGCATTCCCCCTCATCCGGCAAATAAACCATCGCCGCCGAGCCGCCAACAGCCAGCTGAGCGTTGGCCACCAGGTTGATGGTCACCGTATTGGTAATGGAGCCGGCCAGCGGATTCTCCTCTCGCACCCGGTCTACGGCTTCTTTTATTTTCTGCTGAATCATTTCCTTTGTCTGCATGTTTCCTCCTCACCAGGAAGCAAAAAAAATGCCCGCAAATAGCAAGCATTTTCATATGTTGACTGATTGCTCCCTACGACAGTATTAACTAACAGGTTCTAAGGGTCAGGTTCTACCTTCTCAACTCTTTCGAGTCCCCCCGCAACATATATTCTGTTTTCCTAAAATCTAGCACTTCCTCCAGCTTTTGTCAAGGCAGCCGGGTATTTGCTTTCTTTTTCATCTATTTTTCTTTCATTCGCATCACCATAACTTGCCATAAGAAATATTTCATGATAAATTAAAGAAAATGAAGAAAAAGCAGGCGATAGCATGAAAAACCGGACCAATCAAATTCTTGAGCTCCTGACCACCGAGAAAAAAGCCGAAGTATCCTTTTTAGCGGAAAAACTCGGTGTTTCCCAGGTCACCATCCGCAAGGACCTGGACGCCCTGGAGCATCAGGGCATCATCCTGCGGGAGCACGGCAGTGCCCGGCTGCGCAGCATGGACGATATCAACGGGCGCATCGCCTATCACTATGAAGCCAAACGTAAAATTGCCCAGCAGGCCGCAAAGCTCGTAGCCAACGGAGATACGATCATGATTGAAAGCGGCAGCTGCTGTGCGCTGCTGGCCGCCGCGCTGGCTGCCAGTCAGCGGGACCTGACCATCATCACCAACAGCGCGTTCATTGCGAACTATGTCCGCAGCTGCCCCGCGATCCAGGTCATTTTGCTGGGTGGAATCTATCAGCAGGAGGCGCAGGTCGTTGTCGGTCCAATGATTCGTCAGACAGCGACAAATTTCTGTGTAGACCTGTTTTTCCTGGGTACGGACGGCTATTCCCTGCGCACCGGCTTTACCAATCGGGACCAGTTGCGGGCCCAGGCGGTACGCGACATGGCTGAACAGGCGGAAAAAATCATCATCCTCACGGAAAGCGAAAAATTCTCCCATCGCGGCGTAGTACCACTGAAGCTACCGCCAGAGAAGTGCCAGGTCATCACCGATAAGCAGATACCGCCCGAGTCATTGGCAGCCCTCCAGTCCCAGGGAATCCAGACCCAGACAGTGTAACAGAGCTACGCCCGCCAATGGAGAGGTATCCCTGCATCCTTTTCCATCAGAACCGCAATTTCAGATACACGTGCAGTAAAAAAAGCAGCAGCATAATCCAGGCAAAGCTCCGATGCCAACGCCGAAGCGCTGTCTGCCGCGTAAGCCAAAGACCTGTCAGCAGCAGCAGTACAGCCAGCCCGCCCTCGGCCAGCCCGGAGACCATGCGGCTGGAGCGCAGCGAAGTCCCCGCCCAAAGCAGCAGGCCTCCATGCAGCAGCACGAGATAAAAAGCCAGGATGCCGAGCATTGGATGCAGCAGCCGCAAGAGCTTCAAACCACGTTTCCAGGCAGACTCCACCGTTCCTGATAAATTCCAATGATTCCGCTTGCCCCGCACCAGGCCTTCACGCAGCAGATAGTACGCGAAGCACGCGCCCCCCAGATAGGCTGCCGGCGCCCCCAGACTCTTCCCCAGCTTTTTGAGCGGCAGGGCATCCACGTTGCTGCCCACATAGAAAATTCCCCCGCACAGCAGCACGCACAAAAGCTGATACAGCCACAGCCGTTCCCGAAGCCAATGGATTCTCTTTTCCCATACCTGCATATCCGTCACCTCTCCTCACCCAATCACAGATTTGCTCTTTTCTCATAGTATACTATCATACAGGTCAGCGGCCAAGGGATTCCTCGCCGGCAATATGAAATTCTATTTTAAGCAAAAGAAAAGCCCTCCGAAAACCTCGGAGGGCTTGATTTCACTGGAGCTGATGATAGGAGTCGAACCTACGACCTGCGCATTACGAAAAAGATAATATCACCAAAACGACTATCATCATAATTTTTCCATATATTTTATCATAAATTTATATGTATAGCAAGGTTTTTTCACATATTCAGTACTTTTCTTCGAATATCCCAAGGAATTGTTTATACTATGAAAATATATCAGGTATTTTACTGGTTCTTATCAACGCATATCAGGAAATAGACAAATAATAGACAAATAACGAATACCCAAACGCCCTTATTCTATATAGCTTTCTAGAATCCGTTTTGTCGTTCGGACATATTATGAATTTCTATCTCTAAATCAGCCAATGTTGCCATGATAGTATCATATGCTGGGTAATCGCCATAAATCATCTTTTTCATAGCCGCATAATCTTCTTTCAAAAGCGATACACTATGTTCCGGCGGAAGGAGTTTTAATGTTTTTGGCACTGCCAAATCATAACGAGCACGATTTTGTGGATAAAATTTCTTTTTAAAATCCACTACCTGTTGCAAAAGCTCTGGCTGATTTAAAACATCCTCTTTAACTTTGGAGTGTGCCATAACATACAAATCATAATAGTGCCTTGAATAACGACTCGGCATAGAACTCCCCTTTGGCCGAAAGGCTTCCGCATGCAATATAGTGGCCTTTTCCCAAAAGGAACGTGCCGCTGTAGTTGTAAGAATGTCCATAGAAGGCTGCTTAAACACATGCCCATATTCTTCCGCTGCATACGGTGTAATCTTAACCAATTGCGTTGGTGTCCATGCAGCAAGAGCTCCAATTTCCAGCCTTATCGTTCGTACAATCGCATCATCCGTATAACTGCATGGATAAGCAAAATGAACTGTCTGTCCATCCTGTTCATCTATAAAAGCATTAATATCCTGTCCTATAAGATTCGCCATATCCTCCCGGAACTTTGGCAAAAACACATCCTTTAAAAAGACCGCTGCTTTGTCATTTGCAGCTTTATTGAATTTTTGTTGAGAGGTATTGCTGCGCGCCTCCCATGGCTCACCCTTAGTATAGCCAAGAACACGCCAATCAAGAATAAGATCGATATCCTCTGAAAAACGTTTAATTAGGCCATATGCCTTAGAAAGACTTGTGCCGCCCTTAAACGCGAAGGCACCTTTCCACGGACATTGATGGAATAAATAATCCAGTGTCAGACAAACCCAGAAATCTTTTTCTATAATAGCCACGTTCATATTTTTCCTGGCTGCTGTGTTCAAAAATAGAATCTCACGTTCATGAGCAGATGCTTTCGCAATTTTATACATCAGGCTACCTCTTTGCAAATTTCTTTGATGCCTGCATAAATCCAGTGTGGGGCAACCTTTCCTTCATGCAAAAGCACTTTCTTATCCTTGTCAGATAGCTGATGCTTAAACGATAACATAACATCCTGATTCAGATTTTTTCGGCCAATCGCCTTCATTGCCTGCACAATTAAAACAGTTTTATGTGACATCCCGTATAGTTGCTTATCCGAGCGATGCTGAAATTCCAATCGCAGCTTACCGACTTCATACGTTTTATATGGGCCACTGCTGATAAACGTCCAAGAGGCTGGAACCTGCGTTGAAAGCCCCAATAAATTCAAAGCAGCCTCTCCTGACAAAGAAATCGCCCAATTATATCGTCTGGCTAAAGCATCTGCAATCTGTAATGGTGCCGGAGCCGCCTCTTCTTGCAAAAGCTCACTATAGGCGGGCTTATCATAAATTCCTCGAAGGACACGCCGAATTTTTCCGTTCCGCTCCAATCTCGCCAACGACTGCTTCACAGTATCATAATCCGCTAAATCCGTAAAGTCAGCAACATGAAACGCATATCCTAATGGATATTCCTGTATACGATGTTTAATTGCATCAATAAATTTATCCGGCATTGTAATTCCCCCTCTCTTATTTGTCACTATTATTATATACTTTTAGTGACATTTTGGCAAGTGAATAAAAATATAAGCTATTTGCCATTTGTTGGTTTGTCAATCATATGTTACATATTAGCTGAAAAAGAGTTCAGACATTCCTGAGGGGATTTCCAGCCCAGTGGTCGCATTGGAAAATTGTTGTAACTTCGATTGTGTACTGCTAATTGCTTCTTGAAATCAGCTAATGAGTAGAATGTTTT
>CAZFPA010000081.1:0-7902 GCA_964520975.1 uncultured Selenomonadaceae bacterium
TATCATGCCGGATATTTTACTTACACGTGTCGACAATCGTCTGATCCATGGACAGGTGGGAATGACCTGGGCCACGCATCTCGGTGCGAATCTCATCATTGTAGCCAATGATGAGGTCGCGGCTGATGAGGTTCAGCAGAATCTGATGGATATGGCGGTTGCCAGTACAGCGGAAACGCGGTACTTTACGCTGCAGAAGACCATTGATGTCATCGGTCTGGCCGGCGACTGGCAGCACATTTTCCTGGTGGTAAGGACGCCCCAGGATGCGCTGAAGCTGGCCGAGAACGGTGTGCCCATCGAGGTGCTCAATATCGGCAACATGCATTTCAGCGAGGGGAAAAAGCAGGTCACAAGCACGATTTCCGTCGATGCGGACGACAAAAAGACCTTCCGGCGGCTCATGGATCTTGGGGTGAAGATCGAGCTGCGCAAGGTACCGTCAGATCCGGTGATTCCGGTGGAGAAGATTTTCGAATAAAATTTTTCTCCGAAGTTATCTGAACCAACAGAAAATACGAAGAAAAGAGGGAATATTATCATGGAAGTAACCTTAACGCAAACGTTATTGGTCACGTTATGGGCATTCATCATCGGTATTGACCAGTTCAATATCCTGCTGCACATCCATCGTCCGCTGGTGACGGGCCTGGTTGTGGGATGGATTCTCGGTGACGTGCAGACTGGTCTTATTACTGGCGCGACGCTGGAGCTCGTAGCGATGGGCATGGTGCCGCTGGCCGGTGCGCAGCCGCCGAATATGGTCATTGGCGGTGTCATCGGTGTATCGTTCGCTATCATTTCCAAGCTGCCGCCGGAAGCGGCTGTCGCTATCGCAATCCCGTTCGCCATCGCGGCGCAGGGCTGTGTGACCCTGATTTTCACGGCGTTCTCGCCGCTCATGCACAAGGCTGACCGCTGGTGCATGGAGGGAAAGACCAGTGCCATCGCAGCGCTGAACTATGCCGGTATGGCTACACATGGCGCGTTCTTCGCACTCGTTACCTTCCTGCCGATCTATTTCGGCGCGTCCTCGGCACAGGCAATCGTTGAGGCAGTGCCGGCCTGGATCCTTGGCGGCCTTGGCGTCGCCGGCGGCATGATGCCGGCCATCGGCTTTGCGATGCTGCTGAAGATCATGCTCAAGAAGGAATACATTGCCTTCATGCTCGCAGGCTTCATCCTCGTGACCTATTTCAAGATCTCTATCCTCGGGCTCGCAGTGCTCGGTGCCTGCATCGCGCTCTACGATTTCTACGCAAATGGTTCAGATAAAGGCGGCAAGGCCGTAAAACAGGGGGTGCATCCAAATGGCGGAATCTAAGGTAAACGAAATCCTGGAAAATGTGGAATATGAGGATCAGTCCGTTAAAAAGGTTGTTTCAGCCGGTGACCTCGTCTCGATGGTCTGGCGTTCCCTGTTCCTGCAGGCATCCTTCAACTATGAGCGCATGCAGGCCTGCGGCTGGCTTTATGGCATCCTGCCGGTGCTGAAGAAAATCCATACGAACAAGCAGGACCTTTCGAAATCCATGCTCATGCACATGGAATTCTTCAATACCCATCCATTCCTCGTGAACTTCGTCATGGGCCTCGTGGTGGCCATGGAGGAGAACAAGAAGGATCAGAATACCATCCGTGCGATCAAGGTCGCGACCATGGGGCCGCTCGGCGGCATTGGTGATGCGCTCTGCTGGCTCACGCTGCTGCCTATCACGGCTGGTCTCGGTGCCTCCATGGCCATGGGGCCGGACCCGAATCCGGCCGGTCCGATCGTATTCCTCGTGCTCTTCAACGTAATCCATTTCGCGCTGCGCTTCAGTCTCATGCGGTATGGGTATTACACGGGCGTCAAGGCAATTTCCACGATGAAGGAAAAGACGAAGCAGATTTCCCATGCGGCATCCATCATCGGCCTCACGGTCGTCGGCGGCCTCATCGCTTCGATGATCAAGCTCAAGATTGCCTGGGTCATCGTGGTCGGGCAGGCCAGTATCGCCTTGCAGGACAAGGTGTTCGATGCAATCATGCCGAATATGTTACCACTGGCCTATACACTGCTCATGTATTATCTGTTGAAGAAAAATTATTCACCGGTCAAGCTCATCCTGTTCACCATCGTTGTTGGTCTGGCAGGCAAGGGCATCGGCATTTTCTGATAAGCAGAGGGGGTGCGGGAGCATCCCCTTTTTCTGCCAGGGGGGTATTTTTATGATTGGTATCATACTTACGGGGCATGGTCATTTCGCGGACGGACTTTTTTCGGCGGCACAGCTTGTCGCCGGACCGCAGGAACAGCTCCGGGTTGTCAATTTTCCCGAGGGTGACAGCACCGAGGACCTGCAGCAAAAGCTGCGTACGGCGGCCGAAGAGCTGGGGGACCGGGAGCTGGTGTTCCTTACCGATATAGCCGGCGGCTCGCCCTTCAATCAGTCCGTGCTGCTGTCTCAGGCATTGCCGCAGAACTGTCAGGTGTTCAGCGGCACGAATATGCCGTTTTTGCTGCAGGTGCTCTTCGACCGGGAGGATGAGCTGGCGGTGCTGGAGCCGCGCTGGCTGGGCGGTGAGATCCGGGTGGCCGCGTTCCGGGCGAAGAAAAAAGCGCAGCCGGTACGGGGAGGCGGTATCTGATGACGATGACAGCGTTGAAGGCTGCGGCAATCTTTGCCGAGGGCGGGATCGAGACCGGGCGCCTGCTGCTCATCGAAGACGGGCGATTCGCGGGCTTTGTGACCGCGGCAGAGGCGCACTCGCGCGGTATTGCTGTACAGGAATTTCCCCACAGCTTCCTTTTGCCGGGGCTGTTTGACAGTCATATCCACGGTGCGCTCGGCCATGATACGATGGACGCATCGCCGGAGGCTATAGATGCCATTGGCCGTTATCTGCTGGCGCAGGGAACGACAGCCTGGATGCCCACGACGGTGACCGCATCGCCGGAGGCCATTCAGCAGGCATTACGGAATCTGGAGCATTATGTACCGGCAGCGGACGCGGCCCGGGCCATTGGCTGCTTTGTCGAGGGACCCTATCTCACGGTCGAGCATCGCGGCGCGCATCCGACAGAGTATCTGCGGGAGCTTTCCTCTGTGGAATTTGCTGAGCTGCTGGCCAGCGGTCCGATGAAGGCACTGGCCGTAGCGCCGGAAAAGCCCGGCGCGCTTTCCTTCATCCGCCAGGCGGTGCAGCAGGGTGTGCATATATCGCTCGCCCATAGCAGTGCCTCCTATGAAGCGGCTGCAGCGGCCATTGAAAGTGGCGCAGATGCCGCGGTGCATACCTATTGCGGCATGAGTCCCATGCACCATCGCAGTCCGAATCTTTTGGGGGCCGCACTTACCCGTGACGATGTCTATGCGGAGCTCATCGCGGATGGAATCCATGTGTCCAAACCGGCGATGGATATCCTTTTGCGCTGCAAGCCGGCGGATAAGGTCATTCTCGTGAGTGATGCCATTGCGGCTTCCGGTCTGGCCGATGGCGACTATGTGCTGGGCGTTGAGGCCGTGCATGTGAAGGACGGAATCCCGCGCACGGAATCCGGCTCGCTGGCCGGCAGCACGACAACGCTGCTGGCCGAGGTGCGCCGGCTCATCTGTGAGCTGGGCCGGGAGCCGCTGGCCGTCGTGCATATGGCGTCGCTGAATCCGAGCCGCCGTTTTGGGCTGGAGCAGGAGATCGGCAGTATCCGCTATGGCAAGCGGGCGGATTTCCTCGTGGTCGACCGGGCCTATGGCCTGCAGGCTGTCTGGAAGGATGGGCGACCGGTCATACAGAAATAAAAGAAGCATCCCACTTCTTTTATATAGTCTTTTCATCCCCTGAAAAGACAGAACCTATCCCTCGGTTTTAAAGAAAGCAGTCCCCAATGGTTTTGAAGCCATTGGGGACTGCTTTTCTCATGGGATGCTTGGTGTGTTATTGTTGATTGCCGTATGCTTGATGATGTCCTCGATGCGCCGGTCGACATCCAGCTCTTCCTTGTGGATGCTCTCAGCAATCTCCAGTTCGTTCTGGGAGTCATCGGCAATGCCGGCCGCAAAATGTTGCCAGGCGGCAATCGTGAGCTCTGTCGAGCGGTTGCGCAGCTGGGCGACATAGCTGGCGCCGTTGGGAATATCGATGGTATCGAGCTTGTCCTGACGTTCCGTAAGGGTCGGGATTACTTCATTGGTCAGGAAGGTGTCGATGGCTGTTTTCTGGTCAGCGCTCAGGCGGCCCTGCGCGGTCGCGGTAAGGCTCTTGAATTTTTGCTGCTGCTGCTGGAATTTTTTGTTGTAGGAATCCACCACGCTTTTCGTAGCGTCCAGATAGGCGGTAATATCTTTGTTCTGTAAGGGCTCGATGGTATCAAGGTATTCACGGTAGTTTCGGATATAGGCAGCCTGCCAGTGGCCATCCTCCTGCTGTTCCAGGATGACCTGCAGGGTGAAGTCCGTCTGTGTATAGGTATCGCGGACCTCGACGGAGGCCGTGGCTGAATGGCCGTCCCGCTGGATGTTGGCGACCTTGATGATCTCGGTGTTGCGCAGCTGCGAGCGCTCGATGAAATAATCATAATCAATACCGAGCTGCCGGCCCTTGAGGATATTATCGCCATCCGGCGGCGCCCAGGCTCCGGCCTTTACGGATTCCAGGATGGAAGCCTTTGTGCCGGCTATGAGCTGCGGCTTCACGAGCACATAGAATTTCTCAAAAAGCACCCGGGTCTTGGGGGGCAGCGTGGTATCGTCCGCGAACATGTTCCGGGTCAGGTCATCGTATGCCCTGGAGCTCAGCAGGTCCAGGTTCACGTAGCGGGCAATCGCCGCGCTGTCCTTATGATGGACGGCAGACTGAATTTCCCGCAGTGCATATTCAGGGGTACAGGCATAAAAGAAATGCCAGAGCCCTGTGCCGAGGAAAAGTACGGCTAAGGCCGCCAGAATCCAGAGTTCATGTTGGCGGCGCTGCTTTTTTTCCGCTAATTTCATTTGCCAGGTTAAATCGTCCATATAAATATATACTCCTAGTCAGTTCTATCCGAGGGTTATTCTGCTCTGTTCCCTGCTGCAGGCCAGGCAGCTTTTGCTGCAGCAGGACCGTAGGGGCATGGAACTCACACCTTTTAATTATAACGCCATTGTTCAGGATTCCGCAACGCGAAATCCTTCCGATTAGCGTTTCAACGAGGCGGTAGATATCGACGCACTGCCTGTTCTTTTTGTTTGCGCCTGCTACATGCAGAGGTGAAGGGGATTTTGCTCCGAGTTATACTATAGATGTGAGGTTCAGCAAGGGACTTTCATCATTTTTCAGCGGATTCTATACAAAAAGCGAACATATATGCTAAAATGTAGCTAAGCTTTGGGGAAACGGGAAGGAAAGAGGCCGGGACGACGGCGAAAGCAAAGGAGGGGCCGGACATGAAATGGATCAATCATCAGATCGTAACGGGCATGGCAGTCTATGCGGCCACGAATAATCTGCTTTTTGCTGCCTGCAGCATGGCCGGAGCCGTACTGCCGGACAAGATCGAGGGCAATCCGCGCGAGGCGGCCAGCTACTGGAGCTGGCGCAGCCGTCATCGTGGCTGGTCACATTGGCCGGCACCCTATCTGCTGGTCATTGCCGTGCTGCTGGTCGTGAACCGCCAGGGCCTGGCCGCGGCGGACATGTGGGATATGAGCAGTATCGCGTTATGGATGATGGCCGGTGCGCTGCTGCATATCATCGAGGACGCCCTCTGCGGCAAGGTCCCGTTGCTGCGTCTGTCCCAAAAGGTGGGGATCCGGCTTTTCAAGGTAGGCTCCTTCACGGAATATTTCTTTTCCATCGCCCTGGTGCTCGTCTGCTACCTTTTCAAGGTCAGTCGTTAAGGGGCGGAAGAGGGGGCAGGGATTTATTTCAAAAAAACAGAAAAGAAACAAAATTTCTATTCGTGAAAATATATTTTTCGTGCTATGATATATATAGAAATTTCAACACCGGGCGGAGCCTGGCTGCTGAATGCGCATGGAAAGGTGCTGCTGCATGGAATCTTCAAGACAACAGGAACAGACGAAAAAAAATAAATATCTGCGGCTGCTTTCGGAGAAATATCCGACGAAGCAGTCCGTGTATGCCAAGCTCATCCATCTGCAGGCGATGCAGAGCCTGCCAAAGGGGATCGAGCATTTCATGAGTGACCTGCACGGAGAATACGAGCTGTTTTTCCATATTCTCAATAACTGCTCCGGGGTCATTCGGGAAAAGGTCGACTACGTGTTTGGCGCGCGGCTCACGGATGAGGAAAAGGCGGATTTCTGCACGCTGATCTACTATCCCAAGGAGAAAATCGAACGCATGCGCATCGAGCGCAAGAATACACCGGAATGGTATCGCGTGAACCTTTCTCGCCTGCTGGAGGTTGCCAAGCTCATGTCCTATAAATACCCTTCGGCCAAAGTGCGCAGCTTTCTGCCGAAGAGCTATGAGTCCGTCATCATCGAGCTGCTCAATACGCATCCGGAGGCCGATAAGGCCCAGTTCATCTATCATAAGCGCCTGCTCAATATGATCGTGCAGATCGACAGCGCCCCGGACTTCATCCGAGCTCTGACCGTGCTCATCAAGCGCCTGGCCGTTGACCATCTGCATATCGTGGGCGATTTCTTTGACCGCGGCAAGCGCCCGGATGCCATCCTCGATATGCTCATGCAGCATCATTCCCTGGATATCCAATGGGGCAACCACGATGTGCTCTGGATGGGGGCCGCCTGCGGCAGCGATGTCTGCATTGCCGGCGTCGTGCGCAACAGCCTGCGCTACAACAACACGGATGTGCTGGAGAAGGGCTATGCCATCAGTTTGCGGCCGCTTTCCCTGTTTGCGGCGCGCATGTACCCGGATGAAAACCCGTTGAAGGCCTCGGAACGGGCCATTTCAATGATTATGTTCAAGCTCGAGGGCCAGCTCATCCAGCGCAATCCGGATTTCCACATGGAGAACCGGCTGCTGCTGGATAAGATCGACTACGCCTCCTCCTGTATCATGCTTGGTGATAAGCGGTACGAGCTCGAAAACGCCTATTTCCCCACCATTGATCCGGAGAAGCCTTACGACCTTACGGAAGAGGAGGAAAATATCATCCATGATCTGCGCTCCTTCTTCCTGGAGAGCGAAAAGCTGCGGCGCCATACGGCCTTTTTGTACAAAAAGGGCAGCATGTACACCTGCTTCAACGAAAATCTGCTGTTTCACGGCTGCGTGCCGATGAACAGCGATGGGAGCTTTGCCGAGATCACCTTTGCGGGGCGCACCTACAAGGGACGGGCCTACATGGACTTCACGGATGCCTATGCGCGGCGGGCCTTCTCCTATCGGGAGCAGAGTGCGCTGGATTTCATGTGGTTCCTGTGGTGCGGCCGTCTTTCGCCGCTCTCCGGGCGGGAGTTCAAGACCTTTGAGCGCATGATGCTCGAGGACGAGCGCACCTGGAAGGAGCCGTCCGATCCCTATTTCAAGCTGGTCGAAGATGAGGAAATCTGCGAAATGGTGCTGGCGGAATTCGGCCTGAATCCCAAGCGGGGCCATATCATCAACGGGCATGTACCGGTCAAGGTGAAAAAGGGCGAAAGCCCTGTAAAGGCGCATGGCAAGGCTATCGTCATCGATGGCGGCTTCTGCCGGGCCTACCATAAGAAAACGGGCATCTCGGGCTATACGCTCATCTCGAATTCCCGCGGGCTGCGTCTGCTCGAGCATCAGGCGGTGGCCGATGTGCGGCTGGCGCTGAAGGAGAACAAGGATATTGAGTCGGTATCGGAAACTGTCGAGCTGCAGGCCTGCCATACGACCGTGGGCGATACGGACGAGGGCCGCAGCATCCAGGAGGAGGTAACAGACCTCTATAATCTGCTGCTGGCCTATCAGAACGGCATT
>CAZFPA010000082.1:0-7852 GCA_964520975.1 uncultured Selenomonadaceae bacterium
AGGTTGGCCGGCGTATCGCCAATGCCCTCGACCAGCTTGAACCAGATCTTGGCATGTTCTTTTTCATTGTTGGCTGTTTCGGTAAAGATGTTCGAAATCTGTACATAGCCGTCTTTTTTTGCCTTAGAAGCATAGTACGTATACTTATTGCGTGCCTGAGACTCACCAGCAAATGCAGCCCACAAATTCTTTTCTGTCTGAGATCCTTTTAATTCCATTACAACTCTCCCCTTTACAGATTATTATGATTCTTGCAATTTAAAGAATCATTCTTTATTACTAATTATATACATAAGCAGGCAAAAGGTCAAGCTGATTTCCCAATATTTACATATTCTTTACGGGCACCGGCCCACGGGAAAGCGCAATAGCTCCCGTGCGCGCGATTTCAGTGATTTCATACTCGGAAAGCATCTCGCAGATCGCGTCGATCTTGCTCTGGGCACCGGTAAGCTCGATGACCACATTCTCCGGGCTCACATCGACAATCTTCGCCCGGAAGATGTTCACGATGTTGATGATATCCGCACGTGACTGCTTCGTTGCGTGCACCTTGATGAGCACAAGCTCCCGCATGATGGACTCCGTCTCGCTGAGGTTGACGATCTTGATGACATCGATGAGCTTGGACAGCTGACTCACAACCTGCTCAAGCTCCTGCTCGCTGTCAACGGATACGACGATGTTGATACGGGTGACCGCCGCCTCCTCCGTATAGCCGGCGGATATGCTTTCAATATTGAAGGCCCGGCGGCTGATGAGACCGGATACGTGGGTGAGCACCCCCGGCTTATTGTCTACGAGCACTGCCAAAAGATATTTTTTCATTCTGCCTCTCCTCCCAAAACCATGTGATCCAGCCGATCGCCCGGCGATACCATCGGAAGTACATCCTCCGTCTCCGGCAGCAGGCAGTCAATGAGCACCGGTCCATCGGATGCCAGTGCCTTCTGCAGCACCGGCATGAGCTCCGCCGGTTCGCTGATGCGGCAGGCACTTACGCCCATGGCCTCAGCCAGCTTCACAAAGTCCGTATGGCCGTTCAGCAGCGTCTGTGAGTAGCGCTTGCCGTAGAACATGCGCTGCCACTGCGTCACCATACCCAGCACATGATTGTGCATCACGACGACCTTCACGTCAATATTATAGTCAGCAGCGGTGGCAAACTCCTGACAGTTCATCATGATACTGCCATCGCCGGTGAAGAGTACAACCTTTTTCGCGGGCTGGCCAAGCTTCGCGCCCAGTGCGGCCGGCAGGCCGTAGCCCATGGTACCGAGACCGCCGGAGGTGATGAACTGGCGCGGTCTGCGGCTGTTATAGAACTGTGCGGCCCACATCTGATGCTGCCCGACATCCGTGACCACAATGGTATCCTCGTCGACCAGGCTGCTCACTGCCTCGACGAGCTGCTGCGGCATGATGCAGCCCGTATCCTTTTTATAGGAAAATGGTTTTTCGTCACTCATCGCCAGCGTATACTGCCGCCACATCGAGTAACGGGCCTTATAGTCCTCCGCCGACGCCTCCAGCTTCTGCCGGAAAACAGGCAGTGACCAGCGCAGATCGCCCAGCACCCGGTAATCCACCGGAACATTTTTATTGATTTCTGCCGCATCCACTTCAAAATGAACGATTTTGGCCCGCGGCGCAAACGAGGAAAGATCTCCTGTCACACGGTCATCAAAGCGCACACCGACGCCGATGAGCAGATCGCATTCCATAATGGCCATATTCGCCGCATAGGAGCCGTGCATGCCCGCCATGCCGAGGAAGCCCTCGTCCTCGCAGGATATGCAGCCCAGCCCCATGAGCGAGCTGATAACCGGGATTCCCGTACGCGCCACAACAGCCCGCAGATCCTCCGACATATCCGCAAGTGTAACACCGCCGCCCACGAAGAACAGCGGCCGCTTCGCTGTCTGCAGTGCCTCCATGACCGTTTCGATTTCCTTCTCGTCCCCGGTGAAATCCCCACTATAGCCCTTGAGACTGACTTTTTTCGGATACTCAAAGGAGATCTCGGCCGCAAATACGTCCTTGGCTATATCCACAACCACCGGCCCCGGGCGTCCGGTACGCGCGATGAAAAAAGCCTCCTTGAGGACCCGCGGCAGATCCGCCGGATTCTTCACGAGGTAATTGTGCTTGGTAATCGGCGTCGTGATACCGCAGATATCCGCTTCCTGAAAGGAATCCTTGCCAATATAGGGATTGCCCACCTGACCGGTGATGCAGACAAGCGGCACGGAATCCATATTGGCCGTAGCAATACCGGTAATGAGGTTTGTCCCGCCCGGCCCGGAGGTCGCAAAGCAGACGCCGACCTTACCCGTAGCCCGCGCATAGCCGTCCGCCGCATGCACAGCCCCCTGCTCATGCTTGGTGAGTATATGGGGAAAACGCATTTTATAAAGTTCATCATATAAAGTCAATACCGCCCCGCCCGGATAACCGAACACGACCTCGACATTTTCTTTTCTCAGGCTTTCAAGCACTGCCTGTGCACCATTCATAAGCAAAAATAGGCCCCCTCTTTACAAAATCTAAATAAAGTTTCTCTATATTATACAGCAAGTGTATACAACATTACAATAGCTGTTTTTCATAGATGGCAATTTGTTTTCGTACTGCAAGCGGCTATTCTTTGAAAAAGGCCTCTATCCTTTCGCTTAAAACACGAGCCGCTGCCGCGCAGAATATCCTGGCGGCAGCGGCTCGTATCATCATAAAAAATCAAAGACGTTCATAGCGCTCGCAGAGCTCGTGCAGCCATTGGGCATGCGCCTCTGTAAGCTGGCCGGGTTCGAGGCACCATTTCCAGTTTGTCCCCACCGTTCCCGGCATGTTCATGCGGTTCTGTCCATCCAGGGCCAGGATATCCTGCACCGGGATAATGGCCAGCCGGGCTCTGGAGGCATACGCATTCTCGACGAGCCGGCGGCAGATTTCTTCCGGATTGCTGGCCGGACAGTCCAGATAAGCGGCCACGGCCTCGGCCGTGCGCGTATCGAGGTCCTCGCGGAACCAGCCCGCCGTCGTGTTGTTGTCATGGGTTCCCGTATAGACAATGCTGTTTTCCGGCGCACAGAACCCCATGCGCTTCATGTCATTAAAATGCAGCTCAAACTGCAGCACCTTCATGCCGGGAAAGCCGCAGGCCTCACGCAGTGCGTCGACCTCATCGGTGATGATGCCGAGATCCTCTGCCACAATGGACAGCTCCGGATGAACTTCGCGAAGACAATCAAAGAATTCCCGGCCCGGGCCCTTGACCCAGCGGCCGTTGACAGCCGTGCGCGCATCGCCCGGCACTTCCCAGTAGGCTTCAAAGCCACGGAAATGGTCGATGCGCACACTGTCAAACAGTGTGAACAGCTGCGTGAAGCGCTGTTTCCACCAGGTGTAGCCATCTTCCTTCATTGCGGCCCAGTCATACTGCGGATTGCCCCAAAGCTGCCCTGTGGCACTGAAGTAATCTGGCGGCACTCCCGCCACAGTCTTAGGCTGGCCGGCGGCATCGAGATCAAAAAGCGCCTGCCAGGCCCAGACATCCGCACTGTCCCCGGCCACAAAGATCGGCATATCCCCCAGGATACGGATTTCCTTGCTTTGCGCATACGCATGGAGCTGCTGCCACTGTTGAAAGAACACATACTGCTGAAAGGTCTCCAGACTGATTTCTGCCGACAGACGGCGCCGTGCCTCCAGCATGGCGGCCGGCTGACGCTGCCGCAGTTTCTCCGGCCAGGCCGTCCAGCTCTTTTCCGGGAACTCGGTTTTCAGCGCCATAAAAAGCACATAATCCGGCAGCCAATAGCTCTGCTGGGTACAGAATTCCTGGTAGGCTGTCTGCTTCTCGCCCCCCTGCTGGCGGAACTTTTCCCAGGCCCGCTTGAGGCAGCGTTTCTTGAAGCTGGCAGCAAATTCATACTCCACTGAGCTGCCACGGCTCACAAAGGGCAGCTTGACCTCCTCAGAGGTCAACAGCCCCTGCGCGACGAGCATATCCAGCGATATGAGCATAGGACTGCCCGCAAAGGCTGATGGCGACTGATAGGGGGAATAGCCAAAGCCCACGGGATTGAGCGGCAGAATCTGCCATACCTTCTGCCCCGCTGCCGCCAGGAAATCGACAAAGGCCCGGGCCTCACTGCCGAGGTCTCCGATTCCATATTTAGAAGGCAGCGAGGTCGGATGCAGCAGCACCCCGGCCTGACGGGCATACTGGCGGGCCGGACGCCGCTCCTGATACAGGCGCCCCATGAGCGGCGGTACAACCATTTCCAGCCGGCCGCGCTCAACGCGCCGTGTATCCGCAAAGCCCAGGATATCTTCAAAAGTTCCCGAGGCAATATCCCGGACATCCAGGGATATACGGGCCGTTTCCGTGAGACTGCGGTTCAGCACCACAATGAATACCGCATTTTCCGCCGGCTTGCCAAAGACATCCTTCCCCTCCCGGATGACCCGGGCATAAGCATAGACATCCCCCTCCATGAGCAGCGGCAGAAATTCACCGGTCTGCAGTGCCGCATGTGCATTGCGCAGCGCAATGGTCTTCTGGCACCAGCTGCGCAGATAGGCATCGCCATTTTCCCAGTCATAGGGTCCCCGGTTATAGGGATCACGAAAACCCTGCATACCGATTTCATCCCCGTAATAGATACTCGGAACACCGGGGAAGGTCATTTGCCAGAGCACGGCCATGCGCAGCCGCGCGATACCGAGATTGTAGTGATCGTCATCCAGGCGGGACTTGGCCTGCTGGATAGCCGGCATCCCCTGATAGAACGCCCCCTCTCCCAGCAGGGTCAGGATGCGCTCACGGTCATGGCTGCCGACAAGATTCATCATCGCATAGAAATTTTCCCGCGGGTAATTCTCCCAAAGGCTCTGGATACGACGCCCGATTGCTGCGCCATCCGCACTGCCGAGCAGAAAATCAAGCACGATCTGCCGGAACGGATAGTTCATGGCCGAATCAAGCTCCTGCCCGCAGAGGTATTCGCGCGGAACACCATAGCTGATCTTATTGGAAGCATCCTCCCAGACCTCACCGATGAGCACCGCCTCAGGGTCCGTATGCTTCAGTTCCTTGTAAAAAGCCTGCGTAAAGCGCGCCGGCAGTTCATCGACAACATCGAGCCGCCAGCCGCTGATGCCCGCCGCCATCCAATGATGCAGCACGCTGTCCTCCGCGCTGATGATGAAGTCCATATAGGAAGGTGTCGTCTCCTTGACATTGGGCAGTGTAGAAAAACCCCACCAGCTCTCATACTCATGCGGATATTTTTTGAAGCTGTACCAGTCATAATAGGGCGATTCTGAAGACTGAAAGGCCCCGAGCGTGGGATAATTCCCATACCGGTTGAAATACCGGCTGTCGCTGCCCGTATGGCTGAATACGCCGTCGAGCAGAATGCGTATCCCCTGCTCCCGCGCTGCCGCACAGAGCTCCGTGAACTCCTCATTCGTCCCCAGGATCGGATCGATTTTATGATAGTCCCCCGTATCGTAATGGTGATTCGTCGCGGATTCAAAAACAGGATTCAGATAGATGACCGAGATTCCCATTTCCTTCAGGTAGGAAAGACGGGAACGGATGCCGGCCAGATTGCCGCCAAAGAAATCATAGGCCACGATTTCCTTCGTATCGACATCTTTATAGTAAAAAGGCGAATCCTGCCAGCAGGCATGGTAAACAGCGCCCTTCTTCCCGATGAGCGTATCGCCCGCCCGGCAGAAGCGATCCGGGAAAATCTGGTACATCACCGCATGCTTGAACCAGTCCGGCGTGTGCGCGCCCTTATTGTAGACCGTGATCTGAAAGGACGGCGGCACCTGGCGGCAGGCCTGACCAAGCCCTCCCAGATTATCCGCATTGTTCCCGTAGTAGATGGTATCCTGCTCCAGCGAAACAATGAAATAATACCACAGGAGCCGGCCGCGCTCCGGCATCGTTATCTGACCGGAAAAAAAGCAATCCTCCGCAGGCTGATCCTCGGTCTTTGCGGCAGCCCCAGCCTCCAGCCGAAGTTCCACGAGCTTTTCTCCGATTTCATCCTGCCAAAAACGCACCCACACGCGGGCCCGCCGTCCATTGGCGGACAGCTTTACGCGCAGCCGCACGATACTTTCTGCCTCTACCGCGCCCAACGGCCAGCGATAATAAGCATCCTGTGAATTGTGCTCTACCTTGATTTCCTGCGGCATTCTCTTTTCCTCCCTCAGCATCCCCGAATGGGACAAACGGGCCCGGCATCATCATACCAGACCCGTCCTCTTCTTGTTATTTTTTCAGCAGCCGTTTGTAGAGCTCCATGTATTCCCGGGCCGATTCCCGCCAGCTGTAATCCGACTCCATGGCATTGCGGACTACCTTCTTCCAAAGGCTGAAATCCACCTTGGCCCCCAGGGCCTTCTTGATCGCATACATAAGCTCATGCGCATTGTAATTGGTAAATACATAGCCGTTTCCCTTGCCCGTATATTTATCATAGGGCTGTACGGTATCCTTCAGACCGCCCGTCTCACGTACGACCGGAATCGTGCCGTAGCGCAGCGCGATGAGCTGCCCGATGCCGCATGGCTCATAGCAGGACGGCATGAGGAAGATATCTGACGAAGCGTAGATGCGCTGCGCCAGCTCGTTGGAAAAACGGATATTCGCCGATACCTTGTTGGGGAATCGCCATGCGAGCCCCTTGAACCAGTCCTCATAGAATTTGTCACCGGTTCCCAGAATCACCAGCTGAATATTTTCATGCTGCAGCAGCTCATCCATGATGCGCACAATGAGGTCCAGCCCCTTGGGCGGAACCAGGCGCGATACGAGCGCCAGCATCGGAATCTGCCGGTTTACCGGCAATCCCAGCAGCTTCTGCAGTTCAGCCTTATTGTCGAGCTTGCGGTCGATGGTATCGATATCGTAGGTTTCAAAAAGATTCATATCCGTCGCCGGATTGTAGATGTCGTAATCGATACCGTTCACAATGCCAAAGAGGTCCTCGCGGCGCTCCCGCAGCAGGCCGTCGAGATGCTCGCCAAAGTATTCGTACTGGATTTCCTTTGCGTAGGTATGGCTCACCGTCGTGATGTAGTCGGAATAAATGAGACCGCCCTTCATGAAGTTCACGGCATCATAGAATTCCAGATCGCCATTCTCAAAATACTTCCAGTCCAGCCCGAGCACATCATCCATGACCGTCTTCGGGAAAACGCCCTGATACTTGAGATTGTGAATGGTGAAGACCGTGCGGATCTTCTCGTAGCGCGCGTCCCCGATGTGCTCAAGCTTCAGCAGTACACTGAGCAGCGCCGTGTGCCAGTCATTGGCATGGATGACGTCCGGCCAGAAGTCCAATGCCGGCAGCAGATTCAGTACCGCCCGGCAGAAAAAAGAAAAGCGCTCTGCATCATCATCGTAGCCGTAGAAGCCTTCCCGGTTGAAGTATTCCTCGTTATCGACAAAATAGTAGGTGACGCCCTGATATTCGAGACTATCGATGCCCACGTACTTTTGCCGCCAGGCAACCGGTATCTCTAAATCACAGACATGCTGCATCTGAAGCCGATATTCCTCGGCAATCTTCCCATATTTCGGCAGAATAACCCGCACATCCACGCCCTGGGCTTTCAGCTCTTTGGGCAAAGAACCGGCCACATCGGCCAATCCACCGGTTTTAGCAAATGGTACTGCTTCTGATGCTGCATAAAGAATTTTCATCATGCGTGCGTTCCTCCTTTACCCAGCGGCAGCCACCCGGCCACCGCTGGCCCGTCTCATTTATTTTACAGCCTTGGCTGCAGCTTCTGTATTTTTCGTGGTACGGCGGCGCGTGGTCTTCGG
>CAZFPA010000083.1:0-7799 GCA_964520975.1 uncultured Selenomonadaceae bacterium
GTGATGAAGCTTGACCGTACGCTGCTCAATGCCTCGGAGGATTCGGAGCGCATGCAGATCGTGCTGTCACAGGTCATTTCCCTTGGGAATCGCCTGCATATGCAGGTCATCTGCGAGGGAATCGAGACACCGGACCAGGAGAAGCTGCTGCTCGCGAATGGCTGTACCTGTGGGCAGGGATTTCTCTACTCGAAGCCGCTGACCGAGGCGGATTTCATCGAGTTCCTGCGTAGCCATTAAGGGCGGCGCAGCGGTTGCAATCGTGGCTGGACAGACAGAAGCTGCTGCTGAAGGGAGGCATCTCTTTGGCGACAGCTTTTTCGCTTTTCGAGGGCAAAAATGAATTTTTGCTTGCAGATATGGCGACAATCCTATATTATAGAATGTAAATCTGTAAACAACGTCTTTTTCGGGTGCTGTTTTGTGAATATGGAGGAATTGTTCAATGAGAGATGAAACAAAATGTCTGCATTCCGGTTATACGCCGAAAAATGGGGAACCGGGGGTTATGCCGATTGTACAGAGCACGACCTATCGCTTTGATTCTACGGAGCATATCGGAGCCCTGTTCGATATGCCGACAGAATGCATGTATTCCCGTTTTGCCAATCCGACGGTCGACGCGGTGGAGAAGAAAATCGCGGATCTGGAGGGCGGCGTGGGCGCGATGTGCACGACCTCCGGGCAGGCAGCAACCCTGTTTTCCGTATTGAATCTCTGCAATGCGGGGGACAGCCTCATCTGTTCCTCCGCCGTCTATGGCGGTACGGTGAATCTCTTTGCCGTTACGCTGAAACGCTTTGGCATCGAATGCATCTTTGTGGATCCTGAGGCCACCGAGGCGGAAATCGACCAGGCCTTCCAGCCGAATACGAAGGCTGTGTTCGGCGAAACGCTCGCGAATCCGGCACTCATTGTCTGCGATATTGAGAAATTTGCGCGGGCCGCACATGCGCATGGCGTGCCGCTCATCATCGACAATACCTTCGCGACGCCGGTGCTCTGTAAGCCTTTTACGTTCGGTGCGGATATTGTGGTTCATTCCACGACAAAATACATGGATGGGCATGCGCTGCAGGGCGGCGGCGTGATCGTCGACAGCGGCAATTTCGACTGGACCAATGGGAACTTCCCGGAGTTCACCGAGCCGGATGAATCCTATCATGGGGTGATCTATACGAAGGCCTTTGGGAAGATGGCCTATATCATCAAGGCCCGCATGCAGCTCATGCGTGACTTCGGTGCGTATCCGGCCGCACATTCGGCCTTCCTGCTGAACATCGGGCTGGAGACGCTCGCCGTACGCATGCCGCGGTATGTGGAAAACGGCCTGCGCGTAGCGGAGTATTTCCAGCAGTCGGACAAGATCGAGTCCGTGACCTATCCGGGGCTGCCGGGTGACAAGAACCATGCGCTGGCGGAAAAATATCTGGGCGGCCATGGCTGCGGGGTTGTCACCATCATCATCCGGGGCGGCAAGGCAAATGCGGTGAAGTTCATGGATGCGCTGCAGCTGGCCTGCAATGAGGTCCATGTGGCCGATATCCGCACCTGTGTGCTGCATCCGGCCAGCGAGACCCATCGGCAGCTTACGGACGAGCAGCTGCTGGCGGCGGGCATCCATCCGGGCATGATTCGCTTCTCCGCCGGACTGGAAAGCATCGATGACATCCTGGCTGATATTGAGCAGGCCCTGGCAAAAGTCGAATAACCTGTACAAAAAAAGCATCGCGGGCGCGATGCTTTTTTTGTGGGCGGAATACCGCTGCTTTTCTGAATCCGCCGGCAGTTTTTTCTTTGAAAAACAGACAGGCAACGGTATAATGGAAGCAGAAAATAGTTTGCGACCATGTTTCAGGGAGGGACAGAATGAAGAAAAATTATGCAGATTTTTTATTGGTGAGTGATATGGATGGAACGCTGCTCAATTCGTCGAAGGAGGTCTCCGCGGAAAACCGGGCGGCCATTGCGGACTTCGTAGCGGGCGGCGGCCGGTTTGCCATCGCGACGGGCCGGCCCGCGGCGAATGCGGCCGGCTATCTGACCGGAGTGCCGGTGAATTCACCGGGGATTTTCTTCAACGGGGCCATGCTCTATGACTGGCAGACGGCAAAGCTGCTGGCAGCCTGCCCATTGGAAGGACAGATCTGGCGGGATTTTGCCGCGCACTGCTGCAGGCGTTTCCCAACGGCCTGTGTGGAGGTCTACACGGCGGAGACCTGCCATATTCTGAGCAATCCGCGCAACGATGACCCGCGGCTGGCGGTGGAATACAAGGGCGGCTGGCGGCACAGCTCACTGGCAGAAACCGCGGAGCTGGAATGGTTGAAGTTCTTCATCTATGCGCCGCATGAATTGCTCGAGGAAGCGGTCGCTGAGGCGGAGAACTTCGGTATTACAAAGGTCTGCAGCCATTTTTATTCGGAGCCGGAGTATCTGGAATTCGTAGCCCGGGATGTGTCCAAGGGCCATATGATGGAGCATCTGCGCGAGCTGCCGGGCAATGCCAGCCGCTATGTGGTTGCGGCCGGGGACTATGCCAATGATGATGAGATGCTGCGCCGGGCGGACTGCGGTATCGCGCCGGCCAATGCGCTGCCCGCGACGAAGGCTGCGGCCGATCGCATCGGTGTGGACTGTGATGAACATGTCTGGCAGCATATCATCTACGAGGTGCTGCCGGAGCTCCCGGTCTGAGGCGTGCTTTTTGGCGGCTTATTTGTTGAGAACGGCCTCGTCGGCCAGGCTGCCATCGGGCTGGAAGCATTTGAAATGCAGCGTATGGGCCGAGGCTTCGAGGGTCAGGTAGTTGTCGACCTCGGGCTGTGGCAGTACCTTCCGGTCGAGTCGGGGATCTACGGGTACATCGTAGCGGACATCGCCGGCTACGCCCGTATCGATGTAAAACGGACCGTGGTCGGCGGGCTCAAAGTTGAAGATGTGGTTGAGCCGCCGATAGGTGTGCTGATGTGCAGTGAGTACGACATCGATGCCGAGCTCGTCGAAAAGCGGCATGAGCTCGCGGCCCACCGGATCGATATCGGCCAGTGGCTCGATGCTGCTGAGGTTTTCGTAGTTTACGACGTCCTTGTGCATGAGGACGATTTTCCAGCGGGCGGAGCTGGCCCGGATGTCTGCGGGCAGCCAGGCCTTTTGCTCAGCGAGGATGCCGGGACGCAGCGGATCGAGCTCGCCCCACTGCGTGTTCAGCACGCTGAAATGGACATCACCCCAGTCGAAGGAGTAGTAATAGCCGGGAAACTGCTGGCTGTGGTTTTCCGGCACCGGAAAGTAATGGAGCCAGGGCGATGGCAGGCGGACCTTCCATTCCAGGGTATAGGTGGAATGGTTGCCCATGACGGGCGCAAAGGGCAGGTTCTCGCGGATGCCGCGGAGCGCGTCGAACCAGGCGTTCCATTGGTAGCTGGACTCACCATTGTCTACGAGGTCTCCCATATTGATGAAAAAGGCCGCATCGGGATTGCGGGCCGCGGCGTTCTGGGCGAGATCCTGCCAGGTGGTGTACTCGTTCCCGCATTGGGAATCCGGGAAGATCAGCGCTTTGAAGCTGCCGGGTCTCGGGGTGTCCAGCGGATACCAGCGGCTGCCCGTGCCCGCGGCGGTGATGCGGTATTCGTAGTGGTGTGCGGGCAGGAGCTCCTGCAGGCGGGCCGTATGGATATAGCAGGTCTGTCCGTCATCGCTGAACGGCACACTGACCGGCTGGACGATATGCTGTTCGGTTTTTCCGAGGCGGCGCCAGATGACCTGGGCATCCGGCTGCGGATCGGTGGAATGCCATACGATGGTCCGTGAGGTGCGGCTGTCGGCGGTGATGAGCTGCCGCAGGCAGGCGGCATCGAAGCCGGGCATGATCGGAATCTCTTTGCCGGCCGCGGCGGCAGCCTCCTGCGGGTGGGAAGGACGGGCAACTGCAGCCAGCGCGTGCAGCGGCTGTGCACTCCAAAGGGCCAGCGCGGAGGCGGCACAGAGGCGTAAAAATTTTCGGCGGGAGCAGCTGGATTTTATCGTCATTGTCGAAGACATCCTTTCACGGAAGATTGTTCCTTTATTATAACGCCGCTGTTTGATGTTTTCCAGTTATAGCGCTGGCCGTCGCTATAGTTACCAAAAAGTAAGTACTTGTTTCGGGGAATTTATTGCTATACAATAGATACAAAATCAGTCGGAAAAGGGGTATCAGGATGGAAGCAATTTTTTCGCGGACCAGTATCCGCAAGTATGAAGAGCGTCCCGTAGAGGAAGCGAAGATTGAGAAACTGCTGCGGGCGGCGATGGCTGCGCCGTCGGCCGCGAATCAGCAGCCGTGGGAATTCTATGTAGTGACGGATAAGGAAAAGCTGCAGGCACTTTCTCAGGCCAGCCAGTATGCGGGCCCGGTTGCCAATGCACCGCTGGCCATCGTTCCCTGCTACAACAGGGAAAAGCTGATTTTTGCCGATTATGCGGATATCGACATGAGTGCCGCTACGGAGAATCTGCTGCTGGAGGCTGAGGAACAGGGACTTGGCGCGGTATGGCTCGGCATTGCGCCGCTCGCGGACCGCATGGCAATTGTGGCGGAGATTCTTGCGCTGCCGCCGTCGCTGGCGGCCTTTGCAATCGTTCCGGTGGGCTATCCGGTGGGTAAAAAGCCGCAGCCGGATCGCTACGATCCGAAACGCATACATCGGGCATAAGATTCAACGAATTTTGGGGGGCATGGATTGACGTGCTCCCCTTTTTGTGTTCGGCTGGGGAGCGTCTGGTCTTGTCGGGAGACTTGACAAAATTTTGGTATAGGCAGGAAAATAGTGAGAACAAAGCGAATACTTATGTCACTGCGGGTAAAGAAAACGTTTACGATACTGGCCACCTCTGTTACAGGGGTGGAAAAAAATAAGGAGGAGACGGTATGAACGAATTGACAATCAGGAAAAAGCTGTATTTGGTTTTTGGAGTACTTATTCTTATTTTGTTTGCAATGGTATTTATTCCGGATATATGCTGAATCGTATCAATGAAGGCGCATTGCGCATTGCTACGGAGCATTTGCAGGGGGTATTGGCGGCGACGGACAGCAAGGCGGTCATGGCAAACTACCGGCAGGGCGAGTATGCGCTGGTTACGGCCGGGAATCTGCCGAATCGTGTGCGAGCTGCCCAGGAAACAAAAAAACTGGGGGATCAGATTGATATTACCTTCGATAAGATAGCACCAACACTTACGGGGGACGCTGCACAGAATTTTTCAGAGATGCGGCAGATCTGGGATCAGTATAAAAAGAATTCAGCGCAGCTCATGCAGTTGTCAGAAAATAATCAGCCGGCTGAGGCTTTGAAATTATTGGAACGCTCGAACCATGATTATGAGGAGATTACCGGCAAGCTGGGAATCGTTGTCGATAACCGTAAGGATTTTATCCATGCGGAAAATGTGCAGGCAGCAGCGGAATATTCCCGGACCAAGGCCATGTTAGCGGTTTCCATCCTGTTTGTATTGGGGCTGGCCAGTTTCATGGCCTGGTATCTGAGCACGACCATCCAAAAGTCCATTGCATATCTCATGCAGGTATCCAAGGAGATTGCTGCAGGAAATCTGCGGGTACAGGTCGAGGCAAAGACGCAGGATGAGTTTGGAATTCTCACGAATGCTTACCGGGATACGGTCCGCCATCTGCGTGGATTGATTGAAAACATTCAGAAGACCTCGGAAAATGTAGCAGCCTTTTCCGAAGAGCTCACGGCAAATGCACACCAGTCGGCACAGGCTACGCAGCAGGTTGCGGGGTCCATTGGCAATATGGCGGCTTCGGCCAGTCAGCAGGGGGTAGCGGTCAATGATTCTGCGGCGGATATCCGTGGAATGTCACAGGACATGCAGGGCTTTGAGAAAAGTGCCGCAGCCTCCTCGAGTTCAGCCCATCGGGTGGAGGGAATTGCTGCGGAGGGACGGCAGGCGATTGCTGGTGCTGTTGGGCAGATGACGCAGATTGCGGATTCTGTTACGGAGTCAGCCGCGGTCATAGAGAAACTGGCGGAGCGGTCGCAGGAGATCGGGCAGATCAGCGATACCATTTCGAATATTGCCGGGCAGACAAATCTACTGGCACTTAATGCCGCCATCGAGGCGGCCAGAGCCGGCGAGGCGGGGCGTGGCTTCTCCGTGGTAGCTGAGGAGGTTCGTAAGCTGGCGGAGGAATCCGGACAGGCCGCGCAGCAGATTGCTGCGCTTATTGCCGGAATCCAGGCGGATACGGTGCAGGCCGTAGAGCGGATGAAGAAGGGAACCGCAGATGTGCAGAGCGGGCAGACCGTCGTGACGAACGCTGGCGCTGCCTTTGATACAATTGCGCAGGCAGTGGGTGAACTGACGCGGAATTCCGAGGCTATATTGGAGGCAGCGCAGCGTTCGACGCAGCGGGCGGAGCGACTGGTGCAGGTGATGGATGGCATCAATCAGCGGGGCCGCGAGGTGGCTGAGGAAACTGAGTCAGTATCGGCCGCAACAGAGGAACAGTCGGCGTCGATGGATGAAATTGCCGGTGCAAGCCAGAAGCTTGCTGAGCTTGCCCAGGATTTGCAGGCATCAACATCAAAGTTCAGCTTGTAACGTGGAACAAGCTGGTGTCCGCCTCTGCAGGGGGCGGCCGCGACAGTAAAGAACAGGCGATGGTAGGATATTTTCCGCCTCGTTGCAGGATCTTGAACTATGGCGTTATAAGGAGTGATGAGAATGAGAAAAATAGTTTCTGTTATAAGCATTCTTATTGTAGTGGTATCTTCGTTGCTGCTGACTGGCTGCGGACAGGAGACTGCTTCCAATAAAAAAGTGGATATATTTTTTCCTTCGGGAAATGAACGTTTTGTTACGAGCGGTAACAGCTTAAAGGATACGCTTGAAAAGGAGGGCTTTACCGTCAGCCTGCAGTTTGCCGGCAGTAATGATGAACAGGCGCAGCAGATAGATGCAGTGCTTGGCAAGGGATCGGGCTGTATTGTCATTGCTGCATTTGATTCCAAGGCTATCGGGACTTCATTGGAGAAGGCAAAGGCGAAGAATATACCCATCATTGCCTATGATAGATTGCCGATGGACACAGAGGCCGTAGATTATTATGCGACCTTTGACAATGAGGGAATTGGCACAGCCATGGCTAAATATGTAGAGAATAAATTCAATTTGAAACAGGGGGCGGGACCGTATACGGTAGAATTTTTCCAGGGTTCCGATGATGATAATAATGCGGTGCTGATCGACAAGGGCATGATGGCTGTGCTGAAGCCTTATATCGATAAGGGGCAGCTGGTCGTAGCCTCGGGACAGACCGGTTTTCGGGATACGACGATCAAGAGCTGGGATGGAAAGAATGCCGCAGCCCGTATGGATAAACTGGTGAAGACCTATTATACGGGGCGCAATCTGGATATCCTGATGTCTGCCTCGGACAGTATTGCGGAAGGGCTTGTCGATGGCCTGGCGGGGGCCGGCTATAATGGTGTGCAGCCCTTCATTACCGGGCAGGACGCAACGCCAAAGGCATTGGAATTTGTTCGCAGCGGGAAGCAGGGAACGACTATGGCCAAGAGCGCGGAGCTGCTCAATGGGAAATGCATCCGCATGATCAAGGCCGTTGTCGAAGGGACGCAGCCGGAGGTCAATGATGTGAGCACCTATAATAATGGAAAGATCACCGTGCCGTCGTATCTGTGCATTCCGCTTATCCTTGATAAGGAAAATCTGGATGAAGCGGTAAAATAGTATGAATTCAGGGACTGCCTGCGGGCAGTCTCTTTTTT
>CAZFPA010000084.1:0-7314 GCA_964520975.1 uncultured Selenomonadaceae bacterium
AACTGCCACATCAGGATTTTTCCCGCTCACTGTTGATGAATTGCCTGTGCCAAGGTCTCCATGATCTTTCTCATATCCACCGGTTTTGTCAGACAGCCATTCATCCCCGCCTGCAGACATTTTTCCACATCATCGTCAAAGGCATCCGCTGTCAGCGCAAAAATGGGAATCGAGACAGCATCCGCTCGCGGCAGACTGCGGATGGCCCGCACGGCGTCATAGCCATTCATTACAGGCATGCGGATATCCATCAAAATCGCCTGATACGTGCCTGGCGGACTGGCTGAGAACTGTTCTACACCCATCCGGCCATTTTCTGCGATATCCACCAAGATTCCCTGCTCTTTGAGCAGTTCACAAATAATTTCCCGATTCAAAGCATTATCTTCACAAACCAGTATCCTGCTGCCGCTTAAACCGGCATCCACACGGACCGGTTCCTGCGGGTCCCCGGACGGTGCCGCTCCTTCTGCCAGCAGGAGCCGCACGCGAAAGATCGTACCCTCATTCACCTTGCTCTCGACTGTAATCGATCCCTGATGCAGATCAACCATCTGCTTTACAATAGCCATTCCCAGTCCGGTTCCCATACCTTCATAGCCATCGCGCCGTTCCTGGGCAAATGGCTCATAAATACGGGAAAGGAATTCCGGCTGCATGCCGATTCCGTTGTCCCGAATGGCTGCGTCGATCTGCAGTCTGCCAGTCGGCAAACGATGGATCTGGATATTCACCCAGATATGTCCACCATCCGGCGTATATTTGACTGCATTATTCAGCAGATTCAGAAAGATCTTTTGTAAACTCAACGGGTCCGCCAGAAGAATTTCCGGCCGATCCCCACCCAGTTCCAGGGAAAGCGCGATATTTTTCTGCGCGGCCATGACCCGGATGGGCTCCATAATCGAATCCACCAGGCTCTGCACACGGACAGGCACCACATGGAGCTGCAGCTTCCCAAGATTGGCCTTGGATATCGTCAGCGTATCATTGATGAGGTCCAGCAGCAGCAAGGCCGATGCTTCCATCTTTTTGATATAGGTATCCTTCGCCTCCAGGGGTACTCCCGGCTTTTGCGCCAAAGCGGCAAATCCCAATACCGCATTGAGCGGGGTGCGCATATCATGGCTGATATCCGAAAAGAAAATATCCCGGGCCCGGGCCGCCGCCTCCTTTTGCAGCATAAGGCAATAGCGCTGCCAAAATACTACACTCAACAGGATTCCTACCAATAAAAAAGCAAAGGCTTTAGCCTCATTCATCCAGGGATGCCCCGGCCGTATAGCCAACGTCCATACATGATTGGGAACCTGGATATCACTGCATACCGCTCCCGTGACATCCAGCTGAGGATTTCCTTCAATAACCAGCCGCTCATTATTTTCATTGATACAAAACAGCTGATAATCATAGTCATCATTTTTCAGATCATCAAGCGCTACACTTTCTATCGCCTGCGGCAGATCCAGCACAATGGCGGAAAAGCCCCAAAAGTATTCATTGCCTGCTGCATCTTTGAGAAATACAGGATTCCGGGCAACTACTCCCAGCCCGCCCTGCAGCAAATGATACGGACCGGACAGGGCAATTTTCTTCGTATGGATTGCCAGCCACACATCCTTAAGCCGTTCAGGAATTTCGAAAAAATTTTTCCCCATGACCGCTTCGTTCCCCTCCACGGGATAGGAATAAGTGACCACCGCTCCCGGCATGTACTGAACCCCCCGAATGCCGCTATCCTTTTCATAGACGAGCCCCGCGATGGTATCAAAGGTATCCTGGGTAATATTCCCCTGCTGCATCTTCACCATAGCAGCCAAAACATCCGTCTTATGGAAAATCTCATTGACACGGTTCTCGGTCCGGGCCGCATAAACCGTGCTGATGCTTTCAATACTTTTGGCAGAATATTCTTTTAATTCTTGGTAATATATACCGGATGTCAAAAGGGATAAACCTATACCAATCATCAGCAGCCACAAATTCCTTCCATGCCAGCATCCCTTTTCCATTGTCCGCCCTCCACAAAACCAATTTTTAAATTTTTCTGGCTACATGTTGGCTATATATTCGCGACATATTCCCCGCATTCCTGCCAGCGGCAATAAATTAATTCATACCAGCAAAACAGCCTTCTATAAAGAAGGCTGCGCAATCCATCATTCAGTTTTCCCCTTCACAGACAAAGTATCCGTGGCCTTGCCTGCTGCCACCTTTTGATTGGCAATACGACGGGCCCGATGCTCCTCGTAACGGCGTTTTCCCTCTTCAAAGAAGCCGCGCGCCTCATCCGAATCCAGCACCAGCGGCTTGAGCGCGAGCGGCCGCATGTTGCGGTCCAGCGCAACCATCGTAAAATAGGCCGACAACGCATGCTGGGGCTTGCTGGAATGCTGCAGGTCCTCAACGGTCACATTGACCATGACTTCCATGGAGCTGTGCCCCACAAAACTGATATCCGCAGTACAGACAACCAGATCGCCGATCATGATGGGCTGATGGAACTCCAGCTCATCCACCCGGGCCGTCACTACGTTGGCCCGCGCATAACGCCGGGCCGCTGCGTAGGCTGCTGAGTCCATCATTTTCATGATTTCCCCGCCATGTACATTGCCGGCCACATTTGTCTGGCTCGGCAGCATAACCTCACTGATGGTGATGCGATTACTTGCATAAGAAGACATAGATCTCACCCTTTCTCCAGGAAATTCAACTATGTATCCTTATTATACAGCATAACTCGGATTTATCAACAAATGTTATTTTCATAAATTATAGTAAATTTCATCTTTTTTGCCAAAAATAACCCCCGTAAAGAACACAACAGCTCTGTCCGCGGTAACATAAGCACGAACAGCAATAAAAAAGGCTGCCCGCAGGCAGCCTTTTCAGCAGCTTTATTCAAACACTTCCGTAAAGTAGATAACCGTTACGGTATCGTTCATCGTGATGCGCTTCTTATAGATCTTCTCGAAGTCCACGATAAGATCCTCACGCGTGGTGATTTCCGGATTCTGATGTCCAAGATCAGCAGAGGTTAGGTCAGCCATGGTCTTTACCCGCACTTTATCGATAAAGGCCGTATAGAGGCGGCGCTTCGGCTCAAACTTGGTGCCCGTAGTGATCCAGACGATCGAGCTCTCTGGATATTCCCTGCTCACATCGCCCAAGCGGACGGTGCAGTTCTTTGTTCTGGCTACGAGCATTTTTTCATGCTTTGGTGCCTGGAAATTCAATGACATCATAATAGAACATCTCCTATCTATCCTGATTCTTTACTTATACTTTGATTACCCTTTTAGTTTACCATATTTCGAAACTTCAATAAAGACTGATTACATGCTTTTTGCAACAAAATTCACGGATTTCGGCCACTCTTCTTTACAAAGTGTAAAAATCCCGTTATGATACAAGAGAAGTATTGTTTTTAGGAGCTATCCATGAGAGAGACACATTCCCTGTCGGTCCAGCCGGGAGCCCGGCTGCTTTTCCGGGGACAGGAGCTCACGCTCACTGTCACCACGAGCCTTTGCAAGCCTGCGGTAAAGGTTACCGCCCAATGCCTGCAGGTAAATTTTTACCGAAACCTGCCCCAGCCGTCGCTGCCGGTATTTTTGAGCCGCTGGTATCATCTGCAGGCACTTTCCTATCTAAAGGAACGCACCTGCTTTTGGGCCAAGCGAATCGGCGTATCCTTTAACCGCATCACAATCAAGGATCAACGCTCCCGCTGGGGCAGCTGCTCTTCCCTGCACAATCTGAACTATAACTGGCGCATCATCATGGCGCCGGAGGCTGTCATCGACTACTTAGTCATCCATGAAGCCGCCCATCTGGTGCATCTGAACCATTCAGAGGCCTTCTGGGCACTGGTCGCCCAGCATGATCCGGATTTCCGCCTGCATAAGCGATGGCTCAGAGATAACGGACTGCGTCTTTTTCAGATGCTCCCCAAGGAAATCCATGCCTGATACGGAGCAGGCTATCCCCCATCGCGTTATAAAAACTTAAACAATAGCATTTAAAAGGAGTGTTTTTTATGAAATATGTATCATCCATCACCACTGCCCTGCTGCTCACCTTTGCTGTCTGCTTTGCCTTTGCCTGCCCGGCGAACGCCCAGGCCGCTGAAAAAGCAGCCGTCCCTATTCTGTCCGTCGATGGCAGCGGTACCGCTTCCGGAGCCCCGGATCAGGCCATCGTTTCCATTGGTGTCACCAACTACGCCGCCAATGCCGGAGATGCCCAGACCGAAAACGCTTCCCGCGCTGCGGCAATTCAGACAGCCCTGCTCCAGCTCGGCATCCCTGCCGACTGCATCCAGACGCAGAACTACTCCTTCCGTCCCTCGTACAGCACCGACAAAAATCAGGAAAACGTGATTACGGGCTATACGGTGGACAATACGATTGTCGTCGTCATCAATGATGTAAGTCTTGCCGGCAATGTCATTGATACGGCACTGCAGCAGGGGGCCAACCGCATCCATTCGCTTGACTTCTCCATCCGCAACACGAAAAAACTGCGCAAGGAGGCGCTGCAGGGTGCCATCCACGACGCCCGCGACAAGGCGGATATCCTGGCCAGCGGTCTTGGTAAGCGCATTGTCGGCATTCAGAATGTCTCCGAAAATGTGAATTCCATCCAGCCACGCAATTTCAATATGCTCATGATGTCAAAAGCCGCCGCGGATTCGACTCCAATCGCCGCCGGCAGTCTGGAACTCAGTGCTTCTGTACACATTGACTTCATTCTCAGCGAATAATTTTCGGGAGGTTCCTTTATAATGAAAAAACCCCGTTTGGCAGCCATTGAATACATTCGCGGCATTTCGATGCTCGGTGTCATCGGCATCCATGTCGGATCACAATACCTGAGCAATACGGCTGCCAATATCCATCTCGTCGCTTTATTCGAAATCGCCTCCCGCTTCAGCGTGCCGATTTTCTTCTTCATATCGGCATTCGGGCTCTTCTACAACATGGACCTGCGTGAGCGCTTCGACTACAAGGCTTTTATGCAGCGCCGCTTCAAGACAGTGCTGCTTCCCTACATTGTCTGGTCCAGCTTTTATATTGCCCATTACACGGTACTCTTCCATGATACCTCGATGCTGCATCTGAACACGCTCGCTTTCAAATTTTTCTTTGGCGATGCCAGCTATCAGTTGTACTTCCTGGTCATCCTGCTGTGGTTCTATCTGTTGATGCCCCTTTGGATTGCTATGGTACGCCGGGCAAATGCCTGGAATCTTTCCCTGCTGCTCCTCTTCCAGATCGCTTTTGACTATATTTCGAGCTACGTGTTGAACCCCTATGGCATCCAGCAGCCGCTTCTGAAGGCCCTGCTGGTCTACCGTCTCAATTATTGGGTTCTGCACTATGTGTTCATCTTCGTACTGGGCGGCTGGCTGGCTGTTCACATGGAAGAATTCCATGCCTTCATGCAGCGTCGCCGCCTGGGCATCTGCGTTTTTTTCTGGGGCTCCATGGCCGCACTCTTAGGTTACTATTACCATCTGCTTTTTCAGACAGGCTACACGCCCATTGAAGCTGTCAACACCGCTCATCAGCTGTCGCCAGCGGGCATATTTTACACGATCGGCGCCTCCCTATTCTTCTTCACGATCTTTACCTATCAGCGCTTTCCCAGCTGGCTGAATCCTCTGCTGTCAGCCCTGGGGCGCCACTCCTACTTTGCTTATCTCGTACATCCGGTATTCATTACCTATATCACGCTTTTCATGCAGGCAAAGGGCATCATCATGACCGCGCCACTGGCCATTGCCTTCTATCTCGTCATAACTCTGCTGGCCGTAGGAGCAGCAGCCATCTTCCGCCATCTTGGCAATACACTGCCGCTGATCAACATCCTGACCATCGGCGTCTATCCCAAAAGAAAGAACGCCTGATCCGGCAATACCAAAGGCCACCCGCTGACATCATCCAGCAGGTGGCCTTATGTTATAGTTGCATCAACTAAAACGGCTCGCAGCCAAATCACAGGCATAGCACCTGGAAAATGACCGCGAGCCGTTGCTATTGTGTCAGTACTTCATCAGATCATGTTCTTCTGATAAGCGTCATAGAGTGCCTTGAGCTCTTCTACCTTGTCGTACATCTCAACCTGCAGGCTGGATGCTGCGGCGTAGTCGCCTTCGTTCAGCGCGTTGATGAGCTGCGTGAACAGGGACTTCTCGTCGATGCTGTCCTTAGCCAGTGCCGAACGGATGCCATTGATCTTGTTCCAGTTATAGGAATCCTGATCTGTTACGAAGGAGGACTTGATCTCCTTGGCCTTTCTTACGATGCTGCGATTCTCCGGAATGATACGGCTGATGATCTCCGTTTTCCAGCGAAGCAGAGCGCCAGCCTTGAAGGCCTCGATGACCTGGTCGCGCAATGCGCCGCCGGCCGTGATGACAGCTCTCTTTTCCGGATAGTTCTCAAGACCCTGCATATTCTCCCAAACCGTTGCCGGCGGAGCACCAAACAGGCGATTTCTTTCCTCTTCCGTATAATCCTCGAATACATCGTTCTCACTGCGGTATGCACGATCCTTTTCCAAATAGAAGCCTTCCTGACCGGCATCCTTGGAAAGCTCAGCCAGCAGCTCTTTCGTGGTCTTCGTAGCCGAAGCCTTAATGCCATCGAGCACTGCCGAGTAGATTGCAGCCAGCGTTACATAGGTATTCGTGTACGGGTTGCAGGCACGAAGCTCAAAACGCGTCGCATACGGGTTGTTGATATCGCGTACCAGACCCGCCAGAATCGTACGGTTACGGGACGGAATTGCCGGCGAATGGCCCAGTGAGGTTACGATGCAGACCGGAGCCTCAAAACCTGGCTTCAGACGATTCAGGGAATCGTTCGTTGCTGAAACGAACGGGTTGATGACCTCATAGTTCTTCAAAAGGCCCATGATCGCGCCATAGCCGATGGAACTCATGAAATCTTTATCCATTTCTTTCGGTGCAAAGAGATTGTAGAACTTGCCATCCTTCATGACAGCACCCATGCCGATATGCGTATGCTCACCGTTACCGGCCAGGCCGATCATCGGTTTTGCCTTGAAGCTGACCTCGAGGCCGTTTTCACGGAATACCTCTTTGACGATCGTGCGTACAACCAGCTCATTATCCGCAGCCTGCAGTGCATCGGCAAATCTCCAGTCCATCTCGATCTGCTCGCAGACGTGCGTCATGTTACCGGCTTCATCCATCTGTGCAGAAAGGCCACCGACCTCTTTATGGCCCATTTCTACGCCCAGGCCATATCTGTCAACAATGAGAACTGCCTGCTCCAGCGCCGTGCG
>CAZFPA010000085.1:0-7296 GCA_964520975.1 uncultured Selenomonadaceae bacterium
TACATGAAGCGTATCCAGCCGGATTTCAATCCGCAGAAGTACGGCTACAACAAGCTGCCGGATCTGCTGCGTGCGTTCCCCAAGCGCTATCAGGTGAAGAAGTACAAGGGCCTGGGGACGGTATGGATCGTTGCCTATCGGTGTGTATAGCTAAAATCATAGATCACAGGAACAGGCTGGACGTCTTTTGGATGTCCGGCCTGTTTTTTTTTATGTTCCCCTGTTGTATTTTTTCTCCCTTCGGGCATGTATAGGAGTGAAGGGAGGTGATACAGATGGCAGTCAAGAGAAACGAAGCAGGCAGCAAGCTGATCCTGCAGGTGGAGACCGGCGTGAATGCAAAGGGCACTGTGACCTGCAGCCCGCGTACGTTTGCACACATCAATCCGGAGCTGGCGGATGAGGATGCGATGCAGATCGCTACGGAACTCGGTACGCTCCAGAAGCATGTGGTGCATTCGGTGAATCGCCAGGATGCCGCGCAGCTCGGCCAGGCCTGAGCATGAAGGAAATCGGAGGGAAAGGAGGTATAGCACATGAGCAAGGTTTTGAAAATGACCTTCCTGATGGAAGGCAAAAAGACGCTGACTTACAGTCTGGCGGACCCGAAGGACGGCCTCACGAAGGCTGAGGTCGAGACGGTCATGCAGGATATGATCACGAAGAAGGCCATTGTGGAAAAGGGCGCATCGCCGCTCGCCATCAAGGCCGCGGTGCTCCGCAGCACTGAGGAAGAAGCACTCGCGTAAGTGCTGGAACGCCGGGGGCAGGCTTAGGCCGTCTCCCGGCGTTCTTTTGCGTTGCGGGTGCTTGCAAAGCGCTGGTGCAGAGGGTAGAATAGAAGCTATTGGGAGATAGGGGGATTGGCATTGTTTTCGTTATTTTTTGCCGGGGTGCAGCAGGACTTCAAGATCCTTTGGCTGGCACCGCTGGTTTGCGCGCTGTTTCGGGCAGTGTTCATTTATGTATACAGTCCGCGGAAGAATCCGGCCGGACAGTGGAAAAAGCTCTATCATTGCTTTCGCTATGGCTTTTGGTGGGGCATGGATTTCAACGCCTATGTGTTTGCAATCGGCATGCTGGCGGTGAGCCTGCCGGGCGCGTTTTTCCCGGCCTGGTTTGCGCTCGGAGACACGCTGCGGAGCGTGGGCGTGCTGGTGTATCTGGCGGTTTTGTACACGGCCTTCATGGGCAAGATGATTTTTTATTTCCACTACCATGATATCTACAATCATATTCTGTGGCTGGGGAAAAAGGCGGACAAGAACAATCTGGCGGATATTTTCTTCAATCAGAACCATGGCGGCTGGATACTGCTTGGCTATCTGCCGTACCTGGCGCTCTGCTGGTTTGCCGCACAGGGGCTGTTGGGGCTGCCGTCGCTGACGTATCCGGACTTTGACCCGGCGGCGCTGCACTATGGATTCAATGTGCTGGTGGTGCTGGCGGCAGCGGCGCTCTTTTATTACTGCCGTTTCGGCGGTACGTTCCGCCATGCGGACAAGCCGGAGTGGGATGAGATTCCCTCAGTTGTAAAGCAGGATGTCTTTCTGGCCAAGGCCACGGTGGACGATCTGGTGGCGCTGGAGATTGTCTGGAAGCATCCGCTGCAGGAGCTGCTGGAGCATACGGACGAGCAGGCCGCACCGGCTATCCGTACGGTACTGCCGGCGGCATGGCAGGAGAAATGGCAGTCGTCCGTGAGCCCGCTGGAGGCGTTTCGCCGTGAGGCGAAGGGCGCGCGCATCGCGAAGCCGAAGCACATTTTTATTCTGTTCGGGGAGAGCTATGCGCAGGCACCGTTCGATCCGATCTATGAGACACTGCATATCGTGGAGGGCGGCAAGGCGTTCCGCAGCGATCCGCATACGGTGGCGATTGACAATTTCCTGCCGGGCGGGGAGATTTCCCAGCCGTCACTGGTGAGCCTGCTGTCCGGCATCTATGATGCGGGGCTGGAGCTCAATGAGCGCGGCGATTTCTGGCAGGGAACGGTGCCGACCGCGCTGCCGGTGCAGCTGCGTCAGCTCGGCTATCGGACGGTGTTCTGGTATGGCGGCGGCATGAACTGGGGCAGTCTGCAGCACTACATTCCGGCCAATGGCTTCGATGCCTATATGGACGCGACGGAGTTCTGTCCCAAGGGCTCGCCGCGTACCTGGCTGGGGGTCTACGATCATATTTTCCTCGAGAATGCGGCGCGCATCATCAAGGATACGGAGGATGACCGGCCGGTCGTGCATTTCCTCTATACAACCTCGAACCACGGACCCTACAAGATGCCGCTCGAGAAGATGGGCTATTCGCCGGAGAAGATCATGCCGGAGGCGCCGGAGGCGGTGAAGAAGGATGCGGCCTGGCAGCGGCATCTGGGCGTGTACTGGTATGCGGACCGCGCGCTGGCCGCGTTTGCAAAGGATATGCAGGAGACGTATCCGGACAGCCTCATCGTGATGACGGGCGACCATTCCATGGGCGTGATCCCGTTTGAGGACGGTATCGTGGAGCGCAAGGGACCGACGGTGCGCGAGCAGGTCTGCACGTCCTTTGCGATGTATCATCGGGAGCTCACGGCGGATATGTTTGCGGGCAATACGATCGGCAGCCACGGGAATATCCTCGCGACGCTCATCGAGCTCATCGCACCGGCCGGGCATGCGTATTATTCGCTGCAGCCGTCGTTGCTGGAGCCGATAGACAGGATAGTCACTCCGTATCATTGGCTCACCAGAGAGGCTGTGGGACGTCATGAGGACGATTTCTGGCAGTCACTGGAGATCACGGGGAAGGAACTGCCGGTGCAGCGCGGTGCGAAGCCGTATGCGAAGGAGCGGGCTGCCTGGTGTGAGCTCACGGGCTGGATGGCCCGGCATCCTGAGCTGCTGGACATAGAAAAATAAAGCGGAAAAAGAGGCGCGAGCCTCTTTTTTTGTGCCCGGAACCCGCTGATTTCAGCGGGTTTTCTATTGGTTCCGTATTGGTTATTTACCTTTTGGCGCGATTCATCGTGCCAAAGCTGTTTGACAATTCATTGCTTTTGGCCTTTTCCATGCCGTATAATCAAAATGTAAACAAAAGCGATTGGCCAACCGCGAACATTCATTATCAAAAGGGGGATTTCCAAAATGAAAGCACAGATACAATCCTTTGGACGCTTTTTGTCCGGCATGGTCATGCCGAACATCGGCGCGTTCATTGCCTGGGGATTCATCACGGCGCTGTTTATTCCGTCCGGCTGGATCCCGAATGAAGAGCTCGCCAAGATGGTCGGCCCGTTCCTCACCTATGTACTGCCTCTGCTCATCGCCTATCAGGGCGGCAAGGCGGTCGGTGGACAGCGCGGCGCGGTCATGGGCGCAATTGCTACGGTCGGTGTCGTTACCGGCACGACCTACGTCATGTTCATGGGCGCGATGATTATGGGACCGCTCGCTGGCTATGTTATCAAGAAGTTTGATGAAGCGGTGCGCGGCAAGGTTCCGGCCGGTTTCGAGATGCTCGTGGACAACTTCTCTGTCGGCATCATCGGCATGCTTATGGGTATCATTGGTTTCTATCTCATCGGCCCGTTCATGGGCGTGATCCTCGCGTTCCTGACGACGGGTGTCCAGGTGCTGGTGAATACGGGTATCTTCCCGCTGCTCGGCGCATTCGTTGAGCCGGCCAAGGTACTGTTCCTGAATAACGCAATCAATCATGGTATTTTCACACCGCTGGGCGCCGAGCAGGTTGCCACGGCAGGCAAATCCATTTTCTACATGATCGAGACGAATCCTGGTCCTGGTACGGGCGTACTGCTCGCATACTGGCTCTGGGCGAAAGATCCGGTCACCAAGGGTTCAGCACCGGGCGCACTGGTCATCCATCTGCTCGGTGGTATCCACGAAATTTCATTCCCTTACATTCTCATGAAGCCGCAGCTGCTCATCGCAACAATCAGCGGCAGCGTGTCGGCACTCGTTTATTACAATTTCATGGGTCTCGGACTTTCCGGCCCGCCGGCACCGGGCAGCATCATTGCCTATCTTGCCATGGCGCCGAAGGGCTCGACACTTTCCGTCATCCTGGGCGTATTCATCGCGGCGGCAGTGACCTTTGCGATAGCGACGCCGATCATCAAGCTTTCCAATAAATCCAGCGAGGCGACGGATCTCGAAACGGCGCAGGCGCAGATGAAGTCGATGAAGGCGGAGTCCAAGGGACAGAGTGTTCCGGTCGCTGGTGCAGGCCGTCAGTTCAATCTGCGCAGCCTGAAGGAAATCGTTTTTGCCTGCGATGCGGGCATGGGGTCCTCGGCCATGGGCGCGGCGATTCTCACGAAGCGTCTGAAGCAGGCGGGCATCACGGATATCAATGTGAGCCATGCCTCGGTATCGGAGATTCCGGCGGGCACGCAGTATGTGGTCTGTCACCGCGATCTGGCGGAGCGGGCCGAGAAGAGTGCGCCGGAGGCAAAGATTGTAACAATTACGGATTTCATGGCCGCGCCGGAGTACGCGCAGGTCGTACAGGAGATCGCCGAGGCCAGAGCCTGAGTGCTGGCCGAGAGTCTCTGCAGGGAAGGAGGGAGATCCTATGGAAATCACACCGCGTATCCGGCAGATTCTGCAGTTCCTTTTGGAACAGCTGGACTATGTCCGCGAGCAGGATATTGCCGATGCCATCGGCAGCAGCAAGCGGACGGTGCAGCGGGAGCTGCAGTATATCAGCAGTGAGCTGGGCCGCCGGGAGCTGACGCTCGAGCGCAAGAAGGGGCTGGGGCTGCGGCTGGCAGGCCCGGCCGAGGCTATGGCGGCGTTGCGGCTGCGCCTTGACGGGCAGCCCTCCGGCGGATTTGCCTCCAAGGCGGAACGGCAGCAGCGGCTGCTCTTTGAGCTGCTGCATGACCGCACACCGCAAAAGCTTTATGTATACAGCCGCCTGCTGAACGTGAGTGAGGCGACGGTGGCGACCGATATGGAGGAGATCAGCCCCTGGCTGGCCGAGAGCCATCTCACGATTGTGAAGAAGCCGGGCTACGGCGTGGTGCTCACGGGCAGCGAGGCCGATTACCGCGAGGCGCTGGGGCGCTTCATCCATGCGTTTGCGCCGCAGGGGCAGCCCGTGGGCGGGACGACGGCCGGCATCTACGATTTTTTGAATTCCGATACGATCAGCCGGGTGGAAAAACTGCTCGATGGGCTCAGCGATGTGAGGCTGCAGCGCTTCACGGAGACCTCTTATATGGGGCTCGTGATGCACATTGTCATCGGCATCGAACGCGTCCGGCAGGGCGCACTCACGGACGGCAGCAGCGATGTGCTGGAGCTGGCCGATGACGAGGACAAGGAACTGGCCCAGCGCATTCTGGGAGCTATTGAGCAGGAGTTTCAGCTGCGGATGCCGCAGGTTGAGCTTTCCTATCTGCTGCTGCATATCAAGGGGGCCAAGATCCGCTACCAGAGCAATTCGGAGAATGTGCTCGCGGCCGGGGTCAATGAGACGGATATCTTCGAGCTCATCGACCGTATGATCACGGCCTTTGGCGGCAGCGCGGCGGCGCAGCTGCGCCTCGATGAGGAGTTCCTGCACGGGCTTTACATCCATTTGCAGCCGACGATCGTGCGGCTGAAGAATCATCTTTCCATCGTGAACCCGCTGCTGGCTGATATCAAGCGCGAGTACGCGGAGATTTTCCAGCGTACCGCGCAGGCCGCCGCGGTCATCACGGAGACCTATGGCTTCCCCGTTGGGGAGGAGGAGATCAGTTATCTGGCCATCCATTTCGGCGCGGCTCTGGAGCGCATGAAAGGACACACCGGCGGTCAGCTGCGCACCGTGGAGATCGGCGTGGTCTGCGCCTCGGGCTTTGGCCTGGCGCGCCTCATGCTCGCCAAGCTGCGCAATAAGCTCGGTACGGCGGCGGAGCTGCACGCTTATGGGCAGAAGGACATCACACCGGAGATCCTGCAGCAGACGGATTTTTTCCTGAGCAGCATGCCGCTGGTGGTACCGGCTGATGTGCTGCGGATTTCACCGCTCGTCGGTGCGGCGGATGTCGTGAAGATCCAGGAGAAGATTACGGCCTATGCGCATGTGCGCAAGGAGGCGGCAGCGGAGGACAGCGGCTTTACCGAGCATCTCGATCAGACCGAGCGGGCGGCGGCTGCCATCCAGGCGATACTCACGGGCTATACGAATGTTCCGGTGCCGGCGGGGCTTACCTTTCCGGCACTGCTGCAGACACTGGCGGCCCGGGTCACGCCGACGGAGGTTGCGGCGACGTCCCTGGCGGCGCTATTGCAGCGCCGGGAGCGGATCAACAGCCAGCTGTTTCCTTCGCAGGGCTTTGCACTGCTGCATGGCATCAGCGACACAGTGGACAAGCCGGTATTCATCACGGCGGCACCGCTGGGCGGCAGCTTTACGGCACCGGAGCTCCAGGAGATCCACATCGCGATCCTCATGGTCATTCCGGAGACGGCGGACCAGTGGATGCTCAAGGAAATCATGGGAACCATCAGTACGGCGCTCGTGACGGAGGACAGCTTTGCGGCGGCGCTGCAGTTGGGCGACACCGCGGGCATCCAGCAGCATCTTTCCCGCATATTGAAAAATTATTTCCAGGCGCTGTTGCGCCAATTCGCATAAATTCCAGGAGGGAGGCTCGGCCATGAGCGACATACTCAGAAGGGAAAATATCCTTCTCGGCTGCCAGGCGCAGCCCAAGGAGGCTATCATCCGCGAGGCAGGGCGCATGTTCACTGCCGGCGGCTATACGACAGACGGCTATACGCAGTCTATGCTGGACAAGGAGAAGGTATTTGACACCGCCATCGGCAATGCACTGGCGATTCCGCACGGAACGGAGGCGGGCAAGGCCTCCGTCCTGCATCCGGGCATCATCATCATGACGTTTCCGGCGGGTACGGAATGGAACGGCAAGACGGTACGTCTTGTCATCAGCATTGCGGCTTCGGGCAACGAGCATGTGGATATTCTGAGCAATATCGCCATCCGCTGCAGTGATCCTGACGAGGTCGATGCCATCGTGCACAGCACGGCAGATGAGATCTATACGATGTTTGCGGACGCCTGAAGGCCGGCTGGGCCGGTGCCGCGGACGGATTTTAACTATGGAGGTATCCTTATCATGAAAACAAGAGCAGTCAGAATGTATGGAACACGCGATCTTCGCCTCGAGGAATTCGAGCTGCCGGAGATCAAGGACGATGAAATACTCGCGAAGATCATTACGGACAGCATCTGCATGTCCACCTGGAAGCTGGTCGAGCAGGGCAAGAACCACAAGCGGGC
>CAZFPA010000086.1:0-7115 GCA_964520975.1 uncultured Selenomonadaceae bacterium
GCCATCTTCCCACCACCGCTGGTTTCATATTTGAATGGCGTGTAGAGGGTTTGGTCGACATCGATCATGCCCTGCACCTGCTGCACAATGCCCTGCCACTGTGTCTGCTCCACGGTGTAACTGTAATCGTAATCCAGGATTCTCCCTCGGATGGCATCCAGGACCTCCATTTTCTCGGTCGTTGCCATGGTAAAACTCTCGGAAATCGACTGCGGCTGGATGGCAATCCGGATGCTCTGGATAGCGAAACCAGCAGAAGTTCCGTTATCTACGAAAGGAATCGTCCGGGATGTATCACAAACAATCTGAATTCGTGCTTTGATGCTGCGGATCGTATCCGCCTGCAAGGATACGGCAATCCCAAAGCATCGGCTTGTATCTGCCGTGATGGAAACATCCGCAGAAAGGTTTCTTACTGTGGTGGCTGCTGCTGTTTCGCCAGCCACCAGGGTCCTGTCTGCAGCGCCCCGGACACTATCCGATGCGGCAACAGCCCTCGCGGTATCAGCAAGTAGAACAGCCGCATTGTCCGAGGTTATATAGCGCACCGCATCAGCACTGAGCGCAGCAAAAGCGTTGACATTTCGCAGAGAATCCCCTTTGAAAATGCCGGATGCCAGCAACTGTCGATTCGTCCCAGCGCTGATTTCGTCCGCAGCGGCTGCGATGCGGCGGGTATCGACCGCTAAATCTGTACGGGCAGTCACCAGTCGCGCGGCATCCGCAGAAATAGCAGCGGATACACTCGTTGTCTCCAGGGTTTCTGCCGAGCAATCGTAATTGGCGATGATGAAATTGGATAATCTATCCGTTGTGCTGTCAATCTTTATGCCTGTGATTTTTTTGCCTTGTTCTAATCCAATCCGACTGAAAGCCTGCTTATCGTCAAAATATAACTGTAAATCCGTGGGGCTTACGTGCATTACCCATCTGCCAAAAGCAGGGTAACCCCAGCTGGTGTACCCGCTATTTGCGCCGTTTTTCCCATAATAAACGTAATTGCCGAGGCCAACGTAATCGTTGCCGGCTGCCCCGTCAAAATATACCTTGATTTTTATATCGCTGCTTTTTTTGCAATTGTCGAATCTTATCCAAAGTTCGTTGATATCGCCAAATCCAAGCGAGGCCGGAGTTATTACATCGGAACTCGTTGTTGCGGTTATGCAGGTGCCGGTTTTTGTGGATGCAGGTTCATTCGTTATTTCCGTACCGCTCGTAAACAGTCTGCCATCGTTCACGCCTCGGTTGGTATAACGCCCGGGAATCGTTCGTGCCGTATCAGCAGCGATACCTGCTTCGACGGTTCCACCAAAGGTCGAGAGGGCAAAAATCTTAGGAATGGCAGTGCTGCGGCTGCCCGTGGTAATTGCGGCTGCTTTGGGGGATGCTGCCGCCTTGTTACCCGTGGTAGCAACTATAACCCGAGGGCTGATTATCGCCATTCATCTCACCCCTTTTTTGCCGTTATCGTCAAGTTCGCCTTTGCAATATCCGTGATCTTTACAAAATCCGAGCGGCACGTCGAAGTCTCTGCCCCACCCAGCTTTTTTGTGCCTGCATCCGTACCGTCAGCTGCGAAATGGATGTCCGTGATATCCGCTGTATCCGTATAACCGGGGACGCAGGAGCACTGGACTCCTATCAGCTTTTTCGTTCCCGCAATATAATCCGCTTTAGCCGCATCATCCGGGGAAACCGTCATGGACTGCTCCGCTGCCGCTGCCTGGTAGTAACCAGCTTTGTCAGCCACAGCTGTCCAGCCGCCAGGAGTCACTGCTGTCGTCAGTTCTTCGATTTTCCAGGACGCGCAAATCGGCTCGTCTGAAACGATAAGATTTGCCATTGTCTCGTAAATTTTTGACGAGCCGTAGAGTACGCCGAGCTTGATCACAAACGATGTCAAATTATTTCCATAGGTGTTTCCTGTGTAACTGGATACCAAGGCAGTACCACAATACAGTTCAATCTTGCCAGCCGATGCATCACTGAGGACATGAAGCGTAAATGTCGTCGTGGTATCTTTCGGGTAGGTAAATGTTTTTGTATTACTAATGCTGCCTTCATTCTTTTGCAGACAAATCGTGTCTTTTACGCTATACATTTCGATTCCCATTCGATAGTTCTTTTCATCAGCAAACTGAATATACGTGTTGTCCCCGCCAGACGTATTGTTGTTATTGTACCTGTTCAGATCAAATCTCGCCCAATATTCCTTTGCCGCCGGCAAATTGACGATATACGTATAGGTGCTGGTTGTTGTGCCGCCCCGGAAACACTGCCCGCCATTGGTCGTCACAATGGACGTATCCTTTAGATTCTGCCCATCGGTATAGGCATCAAAGAAATTGTAGTAACCAGGATTGATATATACAAAAGACATCTTCTATGCCCCCCTTAGGCACTCTCAATAGTGCAGCTGGCTTTGATGCTCACGGAAGTGTCCTTGCTGGGATTCTCGTCCGTGCTGGCGCTGGCTTTGGCCCAGAAAACTGTATTCGTCGTACCCACGCCGGAAACAGCGATGGAATCAGCCCAGGCTGCGCTCGTCAGTGCCGCTGCCGCATCTGCGTAGTTACTGTCCTTCGCCAGCTTCCACTTGCTCGCCGTAGTCCCGGACAAAGAAATCGTGACGTCCCCAGAAGTTTTATAACCAGCGTCGCAGCGGATCGCGCACTTGATGGCCTTGCTTTCCGCTTTGGTCTTATCGAGCGTGACACTGATAGGAGAAGTCTGCGCCCCGTCCAGAGACACCACGGTCCCATCCGTACCGCCTGCGGTAGGGTTATTCGTATAGAGGTTGATGTATGCCATTTAAAATCATCCTTTCACAAAAAAATACTGGCGGGCATCATACCCGCCAGAGTTCTATGGCTGCCCGGTGATACTTAGGAAATCTTGGAATCCGCACGTAGCTTTTTACAACAACGCGGGCCAAGAACACGTCCCCGCCTGCATCGGTAACGGAAACCATGGTCCGCTGGTTCCAATAGGCAAGGATCTTTTCCCAATTCTCGGAGTTGAATTCCAATTCCCAGCTGATTTTATCGCCCGCCGCGATATGCCCAAAATCCTGAACGACCACCCCGCCGATGGTTTCAATCAACTGCTGGCGGTCATCCGGCGTGATCTGTTCGCTGCTGGGATTGCTCAGCGATACAGCGTCACCAATTCGAATAGCCATAATTGTTCCTCCCCAATGCCCGATGAATGACGGGCGTGATTTTATCCGCTACCGTATCCGCCAGTTTTACCATGGCCGCAGAATCTTCCGTCACGGCTGTCCCGATGGAGACGTTCACAGCGACGGAGTTCGCTGGCTGGCCCGGGGAGCGTACCGCCAGAACATCCTGCTGCAATTTTTTATACTGCTCCTGGATGCGCGGATTGCCGCTTGGATAGAGCCGCGCCATATCCTGCGACCAGGTACGCGGGGCATCGCCCACCTGGCAGATTTTCGCGGGTCCGATATTGTAGTATGTGATTTTTTTACCGCTATTTGTATAGGAACTGCCCTCCCCAGCAGCCTGTTCCCTCTCTTTTGTATCCGGCGTTCCTCGAAGATACTCTAAAATCCCTTTGGTATTATCCGCTGTCTGCTTCGCCGGTTCGTAGATTTTCCCATAGACGGCGGCATCACTGCCGCCATAGAGTTCCTGGATGACGCTCTTCTGTGCTTTCTGGAATCCAGAAATATCACTGGCTGTCACGCTGGAGTCATATTTGTCTTTTCGCATGATATAGCTGCGAAGGGCGGTGTCCCCGCCATAGCGATAGGCATTGAAGGCTTCCCGCTGGCTTGTCAGCACGGACCTGTTGGCGTTCGCCACGGCATCAGCTTTTTCTGCTTCTGCCAGACGGGTGGCTTCGACTTCGGATATCCCCTTATCGATCCAGGCTTTTTTCTCTTTTTCAATGGCCGCCAGCCGATTTTCCAGATCCGACTGCGTATAGGCGTTGAGTTTTTCCGAGAAGGATGCCTGTATGTCACTGGCTGCTTTATATTTCGCATATTCCGCTGCACGTGTGGCTTCCACTTCGGATACGCCTGCATCCAGCCAGGATTTCTTTTGCTTATCGATTTGTTCCATCCGGTTTTCAAAAGAGCTCTTATATATAGCATTCATCGAATCGATGGTACTCTGCAGGCTTTCCTGGGCTTTGGCCCTGGCGGCATCATCATAGGATGCGATGAGCCCCGGGTCGATGCCTTTTTTCTGTAGTTCCTTGACCCGCAGGGCAATGCTGTGCAGTTTATTGTCATAGGAATTATGCGTCATCGCGTAGATTTCATTGCGGATGGCTTCGTTTTCCTTTTCCAGTTCTTCCTTGAATTTACGGGATGCTTCCGCTTTTTCCGCTTCCGCCAATTTCCAGGCCGTGGCTTCGGATGTCCCTGCCGCGATGGATTTCTTGGCTTTCTGCTCGATATCATAGAGTTCATTCTCTAACCGGTTATGGGTCGCATGGTACTGCATATCCGCTATTTTCTGATTGGTCTGGGCATCCGCTTTCTGCTGTTCCTGTACCTTGCGTTCCGCGGCGGCAGCCTGCCGTTTCGCTTCCATCTCCTGGTGCTTGGCTTCCTGTTCTTCTTCCCGTGCTTGCGCCTCCTGGGCTCTTTGCTCTTTTTGCTGGTCCTGGTACTCCTTATATTCTTCTCCATAGAGTTTTTCATTGAGCGCCGGCCCCACAAGAGGAACCGCGCCCCATACGGCAGCCGCCGGATGCTCATTGGCCAGCCATTTCCAAGATGCCATATCATCCGATACGGTCTTGAAAAGCCGTCCCAGGGCACCGATGCCTTTTGCCACAACGGCGGCGGCACTGCCCCAGCCTTCCAGGGTGTCCTTGATTTCGTCTTTGTTTTCCTGGATAGACGAGACAAATTCGCTGAGTCCCTCCGTGATTTCCGGCATCATTTCTTCCGCTACGGGCAGAAGCGCCGCGCCGACGGCATTTCCCAGCTGGCTGGCTTCGATCTTCATCGCAGACCATTCAATATACACCCGGTGGGCTTCTTCCGGGTCCAAGAGTCCCGTGGTCTTGACGCGGGCATTGATTTCCATCAAATCCTGATATTGTTCCAATATGGGGATGAGGGCCGCGCCCCGTGCTCCAAGGATTTCTGCGGTGAAGGCTTCTGCCTGCCCATTTTCCTGGGCTTTTTTATAGCCGGCTGCCAATTGCCCCAGCTGCTGATTCAAGGGCAGTAAGGCCCCGCTCTGGTCCGTGAGCGCAACGCCGAATCGCTGCATTGCCTGGGCGGTGGCATTCCCCGCCGTCCCGGTGCTGCCGATCTGCTTATCCAGGCGGGCAAACAAGGGAATCACGGTATGGATATCTACCCCCGCGAATTGAAAGACCCGCTGCAAGGAGGCGGCTTCCGCCGTAGTCGTATGCAGACGCTGGGTCAATTTATAGATGCTTTCCCCGGATTTCATGGCATTTTCTGTAAGATTGAACAGCCCTGCCCCCGTGGTCGTGACAGCCATGATCGCTGCCATTTTCCCGGACAGCAGGGAAAAGCCGCCGCTCAAGCTGTGGATCCCGCCCTGGGCCGCCGCAAGTCCCGCTGCCATCCGGGAGCCGAATCCCTGGGCCGCACTCCCGGATGCTTCAATCTGGAGTTTCAGTGTCCGCATCTGCGCTTCTAAGGCGGCAACATTACGCTGCTGATACAGGAGATTGGTTCCCGCGCGCTGGGTAAGCCCGCTATCCAGGCCATAATTTTTTTGCGCCCCGGCGTAGACCGCCTGCAATACACTCTGCTTCTGCCGCTGGATGTCCAGCTGCTGGTTGATGGCCTGGTATTTCACCTTGAGTTTATCTAAAGCGCTCCCGGTTCCCTCCAGTCTGCTGAGGTCGATATCCGTTTTGAGTTTGATGCGATTGCTTTCACTGTTCAAGCGGGCAACCGTCTGGGATACCGTTTTGCCCGCAGTATCAAAATCCAGCTGCAGCTGGTTGATATCCAGCCCCAGTTCAATATAGAGCTCATCTATTTTCTGTCCGTTTTTGGCCATGCCGCCCTCACATCACATCTTCAATAAATTTTTCATCCACAGCATTCTCTGCTCTGCTTTTCGCCGCCAATTGATCGAGCAGAAATGCCATTTCCGTCGTGTCGACCTCCTGCACGGTCCACCCATAAGCGTTCTGCAGGCACTCGTAATAGTTCAGTATGTTTTCATACGGCGTCAGCGCTGGGCCTCCGCCGCTGGCCCGTTTGGGACTTTTTGCAGCTTTGCGAAGGCTTCGGATAAGAGCCAGTCCGCACAGGTCCGATAGAGCGGAATGACATCTGCAACATCCAAAACACTGGCCAAATCATCCAGTGTAAGTTCCTCATGCCCAAAGAGCAGCAGGATCATCTCCATATATTGCTGCATGAGCTCGTTCATGGAGAGCTCCGCTTTATCCATGTCTTCAAAGGCAGCGACTTTTCTCCAGGCCAGCATCTTCGGCGGCACAGGGGTGATTTTCTTGCCCTTGAACAAAAGTACCGGTTTTTCCATTTTCTAGTTCCTCCTATCACACACTCTGATACCAGCTTGTGGCCGTATCCGCCGCAAAGCCCGTCGACTCTTCATCCGCCTTCGTATAGGAACGGCCATCGCTCAAGCGATAGATGGCTTTTGCCGTGATGGTCGGCGTATCGTATTTGATGTTTTCTTCCTTGGTATTGCCGCTCTGCGAAGGCTCCGTAAACTGCACCTTGTAGAATTTTGTGAACCGCGTCTTGCCGTTTCGCTTATCCGCCTGGAACATGACCGCGAAATACGGCGGCACATCATCCTTCGCGGCAGTCATCACGCCATTCTCGATGCTATGACCAAACAAATACGCCTCGTATTCCAGCGGCAGCGCCGCCGTATCGAAGGTCAGTTCATACGATGCGGTGCTCGTTGCCGCATCGATGGCCTGTCCGTCCGCGTAGATTTCCGCATCGCTTGTTTTCGGCTTCACATCCACCTTGCGGAGGATCTTGCCTAAGTCGATTGGCTTCTCATACGTGGCGGTCCCATTCACCGTATCCGTCAAAAGTTTCGCGATATGCAGCTTCTGCACATTGATGAACTGCCCGCTCGAAAGGCTGCCTGCCGGGGCCGTCCCCG
>CAZFPA010000087.1:0-6995 GCA_964520975.1 uncultured Selenomonadaceae bacterium
CCGAGGAAATCAAACGTCTCATGTTTGTATTCGAGGACATTGTCATGCTGGACGACCGTTCCCTGCAGATGGTGCTGCGCGAGGTCGATACCAAAGACCTTTCCCTGGCACTCAAGGCAACGCCGCAGGAGGTTGCAGCCAAGGTCTACAAGAATATGTCAAAACGCGCTGGCGATATGCTGCGTGAAGAAATTGAATACATGGGCCCGGTTAAAATCCGGGATGTTGAAGAAGCACAGCAGAAGATCGTCAATGTCATCCGCAGTCTGGAGGATAAGGGCGAGATCGTAGTTTCGCGCGGAAAGGGTGACGAAATGATTGTCTAGGGTAATTAAATCTGTTATATGGCAGACGGAGCCCCGGGTCGTTGAGGCACCTCCAGCGCCGGTAGTGGAAGAAGAGCTTTCAGCAATGGATGCGCAGTCTCAGGATCTGATGCTTGCGACAATCAGGGAAAAAGAGGAACGGGCCGAGAGGCTCTTGAAGGAAGCGAAGATTTCCTGCGAGATACTCAAGCAGGAAACCCGTCAGAAACAGGAAGACCTGCTCAAGGAAGCGCAGGGACAGGCAGAGGCTATGAAGGCGGAGGCCAGGGAGGCCGGTCACAGCGAAGGTATGGCGGCGGGCCGCGAGGAGGGCATTGCCCAGATCCGTGAGGAGCAAAAGCAGCTCCTGCTCGATGCCAATGCAAAGGCGGAACAGACGCTGAATGCGGCCAGAGCTGAGATGGAAACCTACGTGCAGGAAGCTGAGAAGCAAATCGTCACCATTGTTATGGAGGTTGCGGATAAGATCCTGCCACAGCATTTCATTGATGTGCCGCAGGTCATCCTTCCACTGGTGCGCAAGGCACTGCTGAAGGTCAGGGATCAGAGCCAGATTGTCATCCACGTGTGCCCGGAGTCTTATGACATGGTACTCATGGCGAAGGCTGAGTTCCAATCCCTGCTGGAGGGCAACTCCGTATTGACGGTGAAATCCGATGAAAGCCTGGCCAACGGTGATTGTGTAATTGAGACACCGAATGGTACAGTCGATGCCCGGCTGGCTACCCAGCTCGAGCTCATAAAAAAATCAGTACAGGATGTCATGCAATAATGGAAATTGATATCAAAAAATTTACCAATGCAATCCATGATTGTGAATCCATAAAGATGAGCGGCAAGGTGACACAGGTCATCGGGCTGGTCATTGAATGCAAGGGGCCGCATGTAAGTATCGGCGAGCTCTGCTATGTATGTTCACGTTTTGAGAATGTGGAGCCGATTCCGGCAGAGGTCGTGGGCTTTCGTGAGGGCAATGTGCTTCTCATGCCCATCGGCGAGATGGAAGGGATCGGGCCGGGCTGTGAGGTCATTTCCGCACAACGTGTGCTCAAGGTCAAGGTTGGCCCGCAGCTGTTGGGGCGAGTGCTTGATGGTCTGGGGGAGCCGATGGATGGTAAGGGACCGCTGCTCTGCAAGGAGGAATATCCCCTGCAGGCAGCACCACCACCGCCGTTGGAGCGTCCCCGCATCAAGGATTCCCTTTATGTTGGCGTCCGGGCTATCGACGGGCTTATCACCCTGGGGTCCGGACAGCGTATTGGCATCATGGCCGGCAGCGGTGTAGGAAAATCCACACTGCTCAGCATGATTGCCAGAAATACGGAAGCCGATGTGAGTGTCATCGCGCTCGTAGGCGAGCGTGGCCGTGAGGTGAAGGAATTCATCGAGCGGGACCTTGGTGAGGAGGGACTCAAGCGCTCCGTTGTGGTGGTCGCTACCTCGGATCGGCCGGCACTGGTCCGTATCAAGGGAGCCATGACCGCTACAGCGGTCGCGGAATACTTCCGGGATCAGGGGAAAAAGGTTGTACTCATGATGGACTCGGTTACACGTTTTGCTATGGCACAGCGTGAAGTCGGGCTTACCGTCGGCGAGCCACCGGCAACCCGTGGGTATACGCCCTCCGTATTTGCGCTGCTTCCCCGGCTGCTGGAACGGGCCGGAACCAGCGAGAAGGGCTCCATCACCGGAATCTATACCGTTCTGGTCGATGGTGATGATATGAATGAGCCGATTGCCGATGCGGTACGAAGCATACTGGATGGACATATCGTCCTTTCCCGTGGCATTGCTGCACAGAATCATTTCCCGGCGATTGACGTCCTGGCCAGTGTGAGCCGTGTCATGGGCGAGGTCGTAGACGACGAGCACAACAATGCTGCCCGCCGCATGCGAGCACTCATGGCTGTCTACAAAGAAGCCGAAGATCTGATCCATATTGGCGCCTATGTGAATGGATCGAGCGAAAAAATCGATACTGCTATTAAGAAGATCGATGCCATTAATGATTTTCTCTGCCAGGGGGTATTTGAAAAGGATACCTACGAGGACACGGAAAAATCATTGGAGGCCATCTGATGATAAGCTTGTAGAGAAGTGGGGTGGGGCACAGCATGAAGAAATTCAAATTTCAGCTGGATACCCTGCTCAAGGTTACCCGCATGAAGCGGGATGAGGCGGAGGTCAAATTCGCCGAGGCTGCCCGCCTGCTCGAAGAGCAGAAAAAGCAGCTCACGGTTTTGATCGAGGAAATGCAGCAGGGACAGCGTGACTATGAAAGCCTTACCAGGGCAAAGCATATCACGGTTGGAACGCTCATGACCTATAACAGCTTCTTCGCCTGGAAGCGGGAACAGATTGAGATGCAGCAGCAGGCAATCCTGCAGAGCCGGCAGAACAAGCAGAAATGTCTGCGTGAGCTCATGCAGGTCATGAACAAGCTGAAAAGCATTGAACAGCTCAGAGAAAAGCGGTTGCGGCAGTACAAGGAAGAACTGCTGCAGGATGAACAGAAGATGCTGGATGAAATTGGTATCCAGCTCTATATGAGAGGCTTGAAGCAAGGGGAGCAGGCATAATGGAATTAAGCGGAATCAGTCAGGTATTGCAGCGCATAGCAGAAATTGAAAAGAAGGTTGGCATGCAGCGCACCGCGCCGGCACCGGGATTTTCCCAGCAGCTGCAGCAGGCTATGAAGAATGGCGGTGCAACGGCAGCACAGACGGCGGCTTCCGGAGGCGGGGCGGCAAAGTCCAAGACAGCAGCCGCATCCGCCGCAGCCCCTGGTGATGTAAACAACTTCATCCAGACGGCGGCAAAGAAATACAACGTCGATCCCCGGCTCGTTTCAGCTGTTGCTGAAGCGGAATCCGGTTTCCAGCAGGAGGCTGTATCCGGAGCCGGAGCGGTTGGAGTCATGCAGCTCATGCCGGATACTGCGGCCTCACTCGGGGTGAATCCTTACGATGAGCAGCAGAATATCGAGGGTGGTACGAAATACCTCAAGGGCCTGCTGGATTCGTTCAGCGGTGATGTGAAGAAAGCCGTTGCTGCCTACAATGCTGGTGCACAGGCTGTACGCGACTATAATGGTGTTCCACCGTATCGTGAAACCCAGAATTATGTCAATAAGGTACTGGATCTCTACCAGTAAAATCAATTCCAGGCAGGTGATACGATGGCCAAGAAGACAGAGAAGAAGACAGAGCAGAAGACAGAGCAAAATACAGTCACAGAGATTGAAACCATAGAGGAGCAGCCGCCAAGCAGGAAGCGACGGATATTGAAGCTGCTGCTGATCCTGTTGTTAATCGCGGTGCTTGTTATCGGAGGATTCTTTGTAGGAATCTATCTTCGCATCTTCGATACAAATGAAATGAATGAAAAAATGGGGCTTTATAACCTTCCTATCATTGGTCAGTATTTTGTGAAGCCGGCGCCCAAGGATAAGTCACTGGATATCGATAACACTACGGCGAAGAGCCCGGCTATCGAAGATGTAAAGCCGGCAGCGGATCCCAAGACATCCAAGCCCGTGGTGCTTACAAAGGCAGAAATTGAGAAGCAGATGAAGGCGAAAGACGCCGCTGAGCGTAAACGCGTTTCCAAGCTGGCTCGTCTCTATAATGAGATGAAGCCGGAAGACGCCGCCTCCATCCTCGATGCACTCGATGATGATACGGCAATCGCTATTCTGCAGCGCATGGATGAGGGACAGGCCTCACAGGTGCTGGCAAAATTTGATGCAGACAAATCCGCGCGCATTACGAAGATCATGTACAGTGGCGTAACCAAGAAGCTGCAGGCACCGAGCGATGTGCAGAATGCGGCCGATGGCGGCCAGACGGGTACGCAGACACAGACTCCATGAGCCGCAAGGCTTTTTGGATAGATAACCCACTTGAAAGGAGGTGATAGTTATGAATGCAAACGTAAATATCATGGCAACGTCCAGCAATGCGTCAGCCGCACCCGTAAAGTCCACGCAGGCACCTGTAAAGGAGACAGCAAGGGCTTCCTCGAGCGATTCCGATACGAAGGACAATTCCTTCAGCAATGTACTGGACAAGACGCAGCAGGACAAGGCACCACAGGATAAGCCGGATACAAAGGAGAACGATGCGGCAGCTGATGTCGCAAAGGACCCGATTTCCCAGGCGATTGCCGCAGCCGTGCAGCAGAATGCTGCCAAGCAGCCGCAGGAACCGCAAAAGGAAGCAGCCGGTACCACGGAAGCCGCGTCCCTGGCAGCAAAGGTTCTGACCGATGCGCAGGGTAAGGCCTTGCAGAATACTCTGCAGGGAGCAACAACTGCAGACGCGTTGCCGACAGGGGCTGCGCAGGCACTGGCAGAGGCGCTTACCGAGACTACGCCGGGAAAGGCTGTAGATACAGCATCCAGCAAGACGGCGGTACAGCCGGCAGCAATTGAAGCTTTGTTGCAGCAGGGAACTGCCGGGACTGCGAATACTGCGGACAAGAATCAGCAGCTTTTGGCGATGTTGTCTGGCGGGCAGGCTGTAAAGCAGGCGGTTACTGTAAACACCGTGAATGCAACAGTCAATGCAGCAGTCGACGCAACAGTGAATACTGCTATAACGGCAGCAACCACTGTACCGGTGGCGGCAGCAACGACAGAACCGATGCCGGCGACGGCGTCAGCGGCCAGCAAGGATACACAGCCTGCTGCTGAACCGCAAGCGAAGAGTCTTACCGGGCTTTGGGGCAATGCTGTACTTTCAGTGGAAAACCAGAACCCGGGGAATGCACAACAGCAGCTATCGGGTGGTAATCAGCAGGATGCCGGACAGGCCTTCCAGCAGAACCAGTCAGCTCCGCAAAACCAGCAGCCCGTCGCTATGACGGCCGCGCAGACGCCGCAGCTTCCGGAGGAGGCGCAGTTCGATACTGCGCCGGCAAAAGATACGGGCAATACGACTACGGTACAGGCAGCACCAACATTGTTCCAGCAGACACTGCAGGATACCTCAACGGTACAGTCCGCGGCTTCACCGCAGGTCAGCCAGCCGCAGACCGACTATGACATTCCACGTCAGATTGTCGATCAGGCAAGGCTCATTCACTCGACGGAGGATACCCAGATGGTCATCAAGCTCAAGCCGGAGCATCTTGGGGAGCTTACATTGAAGGTTTCCGTCACTGCAAATGGTTCAGTCAATGCTTCCTTCCATACGGATAATGCGCAGGTACGCGCGGCTATTGAGTCCTCAATGATACAGCTTCGTCAGGAGCTGCAGGCACAGGGAATCCGCGTGGACAATGTAGGCGTATATGCCGGTCTGGGTGATGGTTCGCTCGGCAGCAGCCAGCAGCAGTATCAGCAGCAGCAGGGCGGCTCCGTCCGCAGCCAGCAGGCCGATCTCGCAGCCTTTGAGGAGGATGCGGATGGGTTGGCAGTTCCGGCGGCAGAGGCTGCCGCGTCGACCACCGGTGATACCGGTGTTGATTATCGAATTTAAAAGGAGGAAAAACCATGTCAGATTCAACCAGTTTGAACACAATTACCACAAATGGTGTGACAACCGCTGCATCAGCATCGGCGACTACAAGCACAAGTACAGCAAAGAATGCGCTGGATAAAAATGCTTTTCTGCAGCTCCTGTGCACGCAGATGCAGTATCAGGATCCGCTTGATCCGCAGGACAATTCCGAGTACCTTTCACAGCTCGCGCAGTTTACCTCGCTTGAGCAGATGACGAATGTAGCAACCGCGATGTCGAATCTCTCTTCGATTGTAGACAATATTGACAGCTCTTTGCTCGTCGGACAGCTCAGCGGCATGATCGGCAAGGAAGTCCAGTGGACGACGACAGCAACGGTAACGGATTCCAGCGGAAATGCCGTGCTCGATTCGAAGGGCAACACCCAGACGATGACTACGAAGCATACGGGTACCGTGGCCGGGGTAAGCATCTCGGATGGCTCGCCGTCACTCATCGTTACAGCCAGTGAAAGCGGCAATACGAATACCTATAAGGTCGCTATCAGTGATCTGACCCGTGTGGGAAGCACTGGAACCACGACCGCATAACGAAAACAGGAGGATCGAACAGATATGGCTGATCCAAGGATATATCTGCAAACCCAGCCATTACTGCCCCTCGGTAATACCGGGACTACCTCGCGCAAGACTTCGTCACAGACTGGCAGCTCCTTTGCGGATGCTTTAGCCAAGGCCGAGAAGAAGGTCACCTTTTCCCAGCACGCACTGCAGCGCATGCAGAACCGCAACCTGGATCTGAGTGAACAGGATCTCGCCAAGCTGGATGATACCGTCGAGAAGATGGCCCAGAAGGGTGCAAAGGAATCGCTCATCTACATGAACGATATGGCCCTTGTCGTAAGTGTCGCGAACAAGACCGTGATTACCGCCATGGATGGCTCGAGTGCAAAAGAAAACATTTTTACGAATATTGATAGCGCAGCAATTTTATAGAAGCTGGACCTTCGGGGAGCTTGGGGCCGCCGACTGACAGAAGCGGCCCGCTGCGCAAGCAAAAAGGAGATTGATTCATTATGATGCGTTCCTTATTTTCCGGCGTTGCCGGACTGAAAAGCCATCAGACCCGTATGGATACCGTAGGTAATAATATTTCCAATGTAAATACCGTCGGTTTTAAATCGAGCCGTACGACCTTTGCGGATACG
>CAZFPA010000088.1:0-6878 GCA_964520975.1 uncultured Selenomonadaceae bacterium
AATTTAAATGGAATTTACGACGGGATATCTTATTTTTCGATCTGCTGCTTTTGTTTGTGCTTACGATGCTGGCAGTAGTGCTGTTGTACGCTGGCAGCACGGGATCACTCATGCTGTTCGTGCCGATTGCCGGCGTGGTGTTTATCATGATCTTGAGCTATAATATCGGCCTGCAGCCCGGACTGATTGCGGCAATTGCGATGACCTTTGTTTATGGCAGCTACATGATTTATGAGTCTATGGTGGTGCATCGGATCACCGAGGTGAACTTTGGTTATGTGAGCTGGTTTTTCTTCTTTCCGGTAGCCAGCTTTTTGGCAGGCCGGCTGGCGGAAATTGTTGCTTCTTACAATCGGGCAGCGCAGAGCAGCAAGGAACTGGAAAAACTGGTTACGCTCGACGCGTCGACAGGGTTTTATAATACACAGGGCTTTTTCAAGAAGCTGGATGAGGAATTCCTGCGGGCCAAGCGCTATAAAAATCAATTTTCTGTTCTGCTGGTGCGTATCGGTAATTTCGATGATCTGCATAAGATCTATGGCGATGTCAATATCGTGAAGATCCTGCAGACGGTTGCGGATATTGTTTCCCGTGATACGCGTTACGCGGATATTAAATCCATTGTAGATGGCAATATGCTCAGTGTTATCCTGACAGAGACCGATGAGGAAGGGGCACGTATTGTCATGGAGAAGATGCATAAGTCACTGGACCGTATTACGACGGATATCAGTGGTGTGCGGAAAATGCTCCGCATTAGTCCGAGCATTGGTGTTTCGACGATTCGTGAGGAAGATACCGATGCAATCGAGATGTATGAACGGGCGAAGGAAGAATTCGTTTATGATAAAGGCTGAACGGATATTCGCCGGGATGCTGGCGGTTTTTCTGCTGCTGGGGTCATTTTTCCCGGTGCCTTTGGTCTGGGCGCAGGGAAGCGGCGGACAAGCCTATGTACTCTACGATGCTCCGGCACGTTATGGCAGTGATTATCCTATGGTTACGGCACTGTTGGAGCATTTGGGCCATTTCGAGCTGCAGTGTGAGACGGATGCAGTGGAGGACTGGCAGGCCGATAAGATTGCAGCGGCGGATGTTGTCGTTGTTGTTGGCCTGCGCGATACCAGGCTGCCGGAGGAGTTGCTGGCGGCTCTTACGGGAGCCAGAAAGGTCATCTGGTTTGAAAAAAATATTGAGCAGCTGGCAGCATATCGTCACTGGGATGATTTTTCCCTGCAGGGGACGATGAGCGGCTGGTCCTATGTGAAGGATACAGAGGAGCGTTATTTCCCGGATTGGCTGCGGGTCGTTATTGCCCGCCCTGGTGCCGGCAGCCGGGTCGTAGCGACAATCCATGATATTTCGGCCAGCGAGCCGTTGGCCTGGCAGCGTGACAATATATGTTATTGTGGACTTTTAGAGACGGACCCGGTTTTCATGGTCACGCTGGGCAATGTATTGCATCAGTTCCTGGGGAGTCAGCATCCCCCGGTACAGCAGGTATTGCTGCGTATCGAGGATGTGAGCCCGCTTACGGATCCAAAAGCGGTGCGCAAAGTCCTGGAGGCAGTGCGCCGTTATCATATTCCCTTTGCCATCGGCGTCATTCCTGTTGGCATTGGTGCGGATGGAAAACGGGTTGCTATGCATGAGAGCCCCGAGCTGACAGCTGTTCTTCAGGATGCGCAGGCGGATGGAGCAAGCATCATCATGCATGGCTATACCCATCAGAATGAATTTTCACCGAAGACCGGTGAAGGATATGAATTCTGGAATGCTCGCGATGACAAGCCCATCGACAATATCGAGGCCTTTACGGCCGAGCGGCTGGAAGCTGGTATTGCCGAGCTGGTGCGCTGCGGACTTATTCCTGTAGCATTTGAACCGCCGCATTATGCGATGAGCTCGGGTGCGTATCGGGAACTGTCCAGGTTTTTCAATATCTTTTCCGGACAGGTACAGATCTCTGATAAGACGGAAGCGATATCGCTGACAATGCCGTATACTACGAAGTCACCGTATCTGAATGGCATGCTCGTACTGCCGGAGAACATGGGCTATTACGATGGTGGTCGGGAACATGATATGGCCGCCATGCTCAAAAGCTCGGAACAGATCCAGGATGTGCCGGATGCCTTTGCCGGATTTTTCTATCATGGCTATTTAGCGCCGGATATCCTGCCTTCCATCATTGAACATGTCCGCGCGCAGGGGTATGAATTCTATGACATCCGGCAGCAGGATATCCGTGTGCAATCCTCGCAGATTGAAATCACCGGAAGCCATGGGGATATCCAGGTGCATGTCGCAAAGGAATTGCAGGATGCCTGGGGCGATGCTCCCCTGCAGGAAAACACGATGGAAAAGGTCGGAAGCGTGCACATTATAGTGCTTGTGCTGCTGATTGCGGCGCTGCTGTTCATCATTATCCGGTTGCAGCTCAATGCTCGTAAAAAATATGAAAGTGAGCCGCTGGATGGGCCGGCAGCAAAGAAATAGGAGGCCAGGCTATGTTATTAGTTGATAAACTGTTCATTGTTTCGATGACGGCGACGTGGATTATACTTTTTTATCATATATTCCTGACATTTGGCGGCTATCGTCATTTTGTCGATACGCTTACCGGCAAGGACATGGAGGAGGAAATGGACGAATATCCGTCCATCAGTATCCTGATACCGGCCCATAACGAGGAAATGGTCATCGGGCGGACCGTGGATGCCATGTCGCGCCTGATTTATCCGCGGGAAAAGCTGGAGATCATCGTCATAAATGATTGTTCTTCGGATCGGACAGGCGAGATCCTGGCTGAAAAATGCAAGAAGATTCCTAACCTGCAGGTGCTTACACTGGTACCGCCGGAAGGGGCAAAAGGAAAATCAAATGCCCTGAATCACGGCCTGGCTGTGAGTAAGGGAGAATATATTGTCATCTACGATGCCGATAATACGCCGGAACGCAGGGCGGTCATGCATCTGGCGCAGGAGATCGTTCAACATGACGATCTGGGCGCGGTCGTAGGAAAATTCCGTACCCGTAATAAGGAAGTCAGCTGGCTTACGCGTTTTATCAATATCGAGACGCTGAGCTTTCAATGGCTGCTGCAGGCCGGGCGCTGCCATTTCTTTGGCATCACGACGATCCCGGGGACAAATTTTATTATTCGGCGTTCACTGCTTGAGAAAATGGGCGGCTGGAACACGCAGGCGCTTACCGAGGATACCGAGCTTACGGTCCGCATCTATGAAAGCGGCTACCGGATTTACTGGCTGCCGCATGCAGTGACCTGGGAACAGGAGCCGGAGACTCTCCGGGTATGGATCAAGCAGCGCACGCGCTGGGCGCAGGGAAATATGTGGATCATGGGGCATTATTTTCTAAATATCTTTCATTTGCATAATTCGCGCATCCGGGCGGATGTACTGTATTTTACCTTTACGTATTTCGTATTCTTTTTGGCGGTTGTTATATCCGATGCAATCTTTGTGCTGGGGTTGATGGACATCACCCGAATAACGATATCGGGTCCTTTTGTCGTCATCTGGCTGCTGGCTTATATTCTTTTTGTAGCGGAGACGTATCTTTCCCTGTCGCTGGAGCGTGGGGAAGGAACACGGCTGAATTTTTTTCTGACGGTCATGATGTATTTCACGTACAGCCAGTTGTGGTTGATTCTGGTATTTAAGGCAGCATTCCTGCTGCTGAAACGTCTCTTTTCCAAGGATAGGAGCTTTCATTGGTATAAGACAGAGAGGAGTTCAAGATGAGTAATTCTTTAAAGAAAAAAGCCTGCTGCTGCGTGTTTGCAGCATCCGTAACGCTTGGAACATTACAGCTTTGGCCAGCGGAGGCAGTGCTTGCACCAAATAATGAGGCGCCGGCCGCGGCAGTCAATCTCGCAGCAGGGGGGAACCCGGCAGCAGCATCGCTGGTGCAGCATCCAATGCTTGCACCGCTGGCATTGTCACAGGCGGATAACTACACCTTGAAGTTGTTTACCGAGGATACAGTGCTGAAGAATCCAAACGCTGATGCTACCGGCTATATTTACCTGTATGGGGGCAATACGATTGCCGATGGGGCTGTGCTGGATCTCTGGTATTCCTATTCACCGACTACGAAGGATAATCTTTCCATGATGTCGGTAGAGATCAATGGGGTTCCGGTTGCCAGCCGTCAGCTTTCCGTGCAGGCTGGACAGACCAGCAACTGGCAGGTTCCGTTGCCGGCGAAATATCTTAAGCCGGGAGCGAATGCGGTGACTGTCCATGTGGTACATCGCAGTATCGATGGGCTTTGCCGTGATATCGATGATCCGGCGAACTGGTTTATCATTCATCCGGAAACGAGGGTATCCTTCCAGCTTATGCGGGCACCGTATACACTGTCCAGCTTCCCGGGACCGTTCCTGGATGACTATATGGCCGCAAAGATCAATACGGTGTTCTATGTACCGGAAAATCCGGATCCGGAGCTGCTGGGAGCAGTATTCAATATGGCCAGCAATTGGGGCGGCAAGGGGCTCAGCGGTCTGCCGCAGCGCATGGAGCTGCGCTATGGAGAGGCCGGGCAGGTGCCGGCCAATGAAATCGTTTTGAACAACGATGCGGCAGCACTCAAGCTGACGACGCTGCCTACGGGCTTCCATCAGCTGCAGGTCAGCGGACCGGACAGTGCAAGTATTGCCGGCAGCCTGAATGCCTTGACACGGCCGCAGCTCGTGAAGACATTGAGCGGGACGGAAATGGAACTCAGTGTGCCGTTGCCTGCGCCCAAAGAAGGGCAGCAGTATTTCAAAAAGTCAGCCAGCAAAAAGGGAACCTATACCTTGTCAGATCTTGGACATGAAGAGGATCTGACAGCTGCCGGGGCCTTCCATCAGGAAGTTGACATCGAAGTGCCGCGCCCGGCCGGTTATGGCATTGGTGATGGTTCCTATGTTGAACTGCATTTCCGTCATTCGCCGATTCTTGATCCGAAGAAATCAGCGGTTACCATCTACGTGAATGATATACCTGTGCGGGCGCAGGCCTTGCTGGCGGAAAATGCCGAGCAGGGGGTGCTGAAGGCGCCTATTCCGGAAAGTGAACTGCAGCGTGCCTCCTGGCGGATACGTTTTGGCTTCTATCATGATCTGGGCATCATCGACTGCTCCAAACGGTATGATGAGGTGGCCTGGTCTGTCGTTGAAAAGGATACGGCTGTGTATCTTGAGCCGGGCGATGTATATCATGAAGCCTCGTGGGAGTATTTCCCGGGCGATATCGGTGCCGACGAGCAGAACATGGTTTCCATGACGATGGTATTGCCGGATGCACCTTCACAGGAAGAGCTTACAGCGGCATTTAAGCTTGCCTATTATATTGGAGTGCAGAACAAAAAGCCTGTTCACTGGCAGGTGCAGAAAGCCTCTTCCTTTGATGCGAGCAAGGCGGAGGGTGCAATCATTGCCCTGGGGAAGAATGATGATACTGCTGGCTGGAAACAGATGCAGGACGTACTCCCTGTGGCACCGGAGCAGGGTGGCTATAAGACAGCGGACTGGATCGACGCAGCAAAATCCGGCTTATCGGGATTTGATATCTGTGAAATCGGTCGGACCAAGAATGATAAGCTTGTGTATGCGTTCCTGTATTCCACGCCGGAGCGCCTGAACCAGCTTATCGATCATACGCTGTCAGCGGGCAATTCCCTTAGTGGCCAGGTGAGCCTGGTGGACGCGCAGGGACAGGTTTCTTCCTTTACGCAGCCGGTGCACTCGGCTAAGGGCTCTGTGCTGAACTGGTTCCATAAGGTGTTTTCCGGTACGAACAATACGGCCGGAGTGTATGCAGCAATTGTTGCGGTAGTTACAATCGCGACGGGACTGCTGTTGTTTTTCATGAGAAAGCGTTAAGGAAGTTTAGGGAGTGATACCATGCAGCGTCGTCTGCCTTATATAGGTGTCCTTTGCTGTCTGCCGCTATTGGTACAGCCGCAGCTGGTACAGGCCGGCTCGGCTGTGACAGTTCCGGTGGCTGCCCGCGATACTGCGGCGCAGGCCAAAGCGGATGCCCAGGACGTATTGGATAAAGAAGAAGAGAAGCGTTATCGGGAGAATGCGGCGCTTGAGGCAAAGCGCGCCGCTGAAGAAGCGGCAACGGCAGCCCGGCAGGCAGAGCAGACCGAGGAAAAGCTCAAGGCAAACCGGGTCCAGGCCGAGCAGGCAGAAAAGGCTTCGCAGGAGGCGGCTGCCAGCGCGCAGCAGGCGGCGCAGCAGGCTGCTGATCAACAGGCGGCAGCGGATGCCGCCAATGCTGAGGCTGAGGCGGCCGCCGGCCAGGCTGAGGCTATAGAGGCTGAACTGACCGAACAGGATGCAGCACGGGAAGAGGCTATTGCGCAGCATGAGGCGGCCGCGGATGCAGCGGACACCTCTTTGCCGGCAGCCAGTACGGCTTCCTATGATAGCTCGGATGATAGTGATGAATTGCTGGCCCGGGAAAATGAGTATCGGCGTCTGGAGGCTGCCTATGAGGCTGAGCAGCAGGTGCGGCAACGGGCCGCTGTTGCTGATAACTGGAGTGCGCCAGCCGGCGCTGACTGGTCACAGGCGAGTTCAGCTTATGCCTATGCCAATGAGCTGGCAGAAAATGCTGCGGCTATAACAAGTGATGCAGATGCGGCGAACGAAGCTGCCGATCAGGCGGCCGATGCAGCAGAGCGGGCTGCAGAAGCGGCGGCTGATGCGAAGCAGGCGGTGGCGGACGGAGAGCTTGAGTGGAAGGATGCACAGACCTATGAGCAACAGGCCGGAGTGTATGCTGTACAGGCAAAAACCGAGCTGGAAAAGCTCATTTATGCACAGGAACATCCAAAACCGGTATGGAATCTTTCTA
>CAZFPA010000089.1:0-6829 GCA_964520975.1 uncultured Selenomonadaceae bacterium
TCGTAGGCAGCCTGGATGGCGGCGTTGATTTTCTCGATGGTCCTGGTATCCGATTTCGGGATGATGAGGGACACCGAGAACTTCGGTGTGCCGCCCTGGATAGCTTTGGGATCCCAGCAGTTGAGGTAGCTGAACGTGGTGGAAGAGCCCGTGATAACTTTGGTAGGATTTGTAAACTTTGTCATAATTGTTTTTCTCCTTTACTTTTTGAAATCGTCTTGTGCGGTATTTTTCATGGTCGGACGCTTATCCGACCTGGAAACTAAGGTTGGTTTGCCCTGCGGCTTGCAGATCAGGCTGCCAAGCAGTTCGTTGAACTTCTTCTTGCCGAGGAGTTTGGACATGGCCGTAATGCCGAGAATGGATTTCTCATAAGGGTCATACCCTGCAGCCATGACGGTCTTTGCGACATCGTCCTCGTTGGTGTATTTGCGGTTGCTGCGGCCTTCGACCACTTTGAAATGGCTGTAGTCTGTTCCCTGGAGCGCCTGGTTCAGGGCATATTCCTTCACATCAGATGCCCAGGAGATCAGCTGGTCTGCCTTTAAGAGAATGGCATCGATTTCGTGTTCCTCCAGCGTGGCGGGAATCTCAAAATCGTATCTCGCAAGTTCCAGGTTGTACTCCGCACGTTTCCGGCAGGCAGCCTTGACCTTACAGAACTGGCAGTGGTTTCCTGCCTGGAACTCGCCTTTGCCTTCCTGGGCAAGCAGGGCAGTAGGGGCAAGGGTTCCATTGGCCCACTGCAGCAGATCCGCTTTGCTCATGGTATAGGTGCTGACATTCTCGCGGCGGGGCTGGTAGATGGACATCTTGATGGTGTCGATGTTGTAGATGCCATCGAACATCTCGAGGACTCCCAGGCAGTAGCACATCAGCTGCGGATTGCCGCCGAACTCTTCTGATTCGGCGCTGACCATGATGCCGAGGCCGTGCTTGTAGTCAATGACCTCTGCCATGCCATCCGCCAGGAGGATGCAGTCCGCCGTGCCGGTGCCGCCCTTGACCCATGGGGAGAAGTCTACCTTCTGCTCAATCAGGACCGCAGTGTCCGGGCAGGTCTGCTTTGCCCGTTCATATTCCTCCATCACAAAGGAAGCATACCCTTCGGCGCACTCCTGCATTTCAGCATCGTAGTACTTGAGAGTCCCAGTCGGATCCCTGGTGTCACGGCCCAGCGCTTTTTCTACCAGGTAGGCGCACAGGCTGTGGGCATCCGTTCCCTGCTGGGCATAGGGGCTGGATGCATCCGGAACCTCGGCACACAGCTTGGCGCTCGGCGGGCAGTTCAGCCAGCGATGCGAAGCGGATGGGGAGAGAAAAGCATGCCCGCTCATCCAATCACCTCCAGGTCTGCCATCAGGGCCGGATAATCTGTCTCCTTCACATCCGAGAGACGCTCTGCGCCATATTTTCCGATGAGTTCCCTGATCTGGGCTGTGTACCCGGCGTGGGATTTTGCGGAAAAGGCTTTTCTGACATCAACGAATGTATAAGAGGGGGGCTCCGCTTTTTCCGGCGATTCGGCCAGGGCGGCCTTTGCTTTGCGGGCCGGTTCAGGCTTGGCCTTCTGCGGGCTCTTATCGGCATCTTCTGGGAGCGACTCTTTGAGGAGCCTGCCGATTTTTGCCATGTTTTCCCCGCAGGTGATGAGGTTTTCGAGCAGTGGTAAGATTTCATTCATCTTGATTGTCTCCTTCTTCTTTGACTTTTCTGAGCTTCGTGGCCAGCCGCTTGGATACGACGCTTATGGCTATCAGCGTGTCGATGAGGTCCTCACTGGGCGGCTCATCTTCCAAGGGCTTTGCGATTACATGCGTCGCCTTCTGCATCTGCAGCACCTCCATTTCCGAAAGGCTTTGTGCCCTTCCTGAAAGCTATGTATTGGTAACTGGCAAAACTCCCAAATTCGATAAATCTTTTTTTGCCCGCTGCCCTTACACCAGCTATGTATTGCCAAAGGGCAGAACTCCCAAATTCAAAAAATCCCGCACCCGGCAGATTGTGTTTCTGCCCGGGTGCGGGATTTTGCTTAAAAAGGAAGGAAAAATTTTTGCATGAAATTGGGAGTTTTGTGCCGCTGGAGTACATAACCATTGGAAGGTCTTGTGACTTTTAACGAAAGGAGAGAAACCTATGGGAATAAGTATGTACAACAGTGAAGGCTACCCAGACCCAACGGCGCATGACGCAGTCATGAACATCGAGAAGGAACTGAAGAAGTGGAGGCCGCTGGTTTATATCTGTTCCCCGTATTCCGGGGATGTGGAGATGAACACGCAGAAAGCCAGACGCTATAGCCGCTTTGCGGTCGACCAGGACGCCATACCACTCGCCACGCATTTGCTCCTGCCACAGTTCATGTCAGAGACGACCGAGCGGGACCTGGCCTTGTTCATGGACAGGGTGATTATCGGACGATGCGAGGAAATGTGGGTATTTGGCAGTACCATATCCGCTGGTATGGCGGCGGAGATAGCAAAAGCCAGGAAACGAAATATGACCATCCGTTATTTTACCGAAGAGTGCGAAGAAACCACGGAGGCGTAAAAGATGAAATTAACATTGTATCGTGCCGACTGCAGCGGAGACGCCAAGAACTGTGTCTACCCGCATAAGGCGGCAATCCGAACCCCAAAGGACCTGGCCGCGGCGGCAGCCTTTGACCATGTCTTTGCAAATTACCTAAACAGCTACCGCAATATCGATAATTTTATGGAATCCGATGTGGTTCCCATGGACTGTGACAATGACCACAGCGAGGATCCAAAAGACTGGTATTCGGCGGATGCATTGGAAGAAATCTTTGCAGATGTAGACCATATCATCCTGCCCAGCCGCCACAATATGCTCCCCAAAAACGGCAGGGCCGCAAGACCGCGCCATCATATCCTGTTTCCCATTGCGGTCTGCAGGGATGTCGCGATGTATACGGCAGTGAAGAGCGCCATACAGAAGAAATATGCTTTTTTCGATGACAATGCACTGGATGCCGCCCGGTTCTTTTTCGGTGCGGCCTGCACCGCTGATGACATCATCTGGCATGAGGGATTCCTTTCCATAGATGAAACGCTGGACGATGCAGATGACCTGGAGGAAGAGGTCGATGCGGCCCGGCAGCAGATGCCTTTTGGAGGCATTATCCTGGAGGGCAGCCGCAACAATACCATGAGCCGCTTCGCCGGAAGAGTGTTGAAGAAATATGGCATATCCGACAAGGCGTACCAAGTGTTTTTGCAGAGAGCCGAAAAATGCGACCCGCCGCTGGAGGACAGTGAACTCAATACCATCTGGAACAGTGCCATCAAGTTTGCTAAGAAAGTGCAGAGCCAGGAAGGGTACATCCCTCCGGAAGAGTTCAATGCTGACTTCAATGACCAGGGGCTGAAACCGGAAGATTACTCTGACCTTGGAGAAGCGAAGGTATTCGCGAGGGAGTTTGGAAACGAAGTCAAATACACCAGCGCCACGGACCTCATCCGCTATGACGGGCAGTGCTGGTGCGAGGACAAGCAGATGGCGCTGGGCGCGGCACTTGATTTCATGGATCTCCAGCTACAAGACGCCAAGGACATGGTGCAGGCAGCCGAGGAGCAGCTGATAGCCGCTGGGCTGGATGAATCGACGGTCAAAGGCCGGGGCAGGGACCTGGAAAAAGCCTGTGCAGCCAACATGGGTCTGTTCTATGCGCTGATCGGCGCGGACACCTATCTGAAATTCGTCATGAAATACCGGAACTACCGCAACATCGTCAATGTACAGAATACAGTCAAACCCATGGTGGCACTGGATGTCTCCGGGCTTGACCTCAATTCGAAGCTGCTGAATACGCCAGCGGCTACGTATGATCTGGGGAAGGGATTGGATGGAAAGCAGCCGCATGACCCAGCGGACCTGATTACGAAGATGACCAACGTGTCTCCCGGCGATGTTGGTGGGGACATCTGGAAAGCGGCCCTCCATACCTTCTTCTGCGGAGACAGTGAACTGATTGATTATGTGCAGAAGACCGTGGGCATGGCGGCCATTGGCAGGGTGTACCAGGAGCATATGATCATCGCCTATGGCGGCGGGGCCAACGGGAAATCCACCTTCTGGAATGCCGTGTTCAGAGTCCTTGGCAGCTATGCCGGGAAGATTTCCGCAGACACACTGACCATGAACTGCAAGCACAACACTCGCCCGGAGGCTGCGGAACTCAAAGGGAAGCGTCTCATCATCGCATCGGAGATGGAAGAAGGCATGCGGCTGAACACCGCGATGGTAAAGCAGCTCTGCTCCACGGATGAAATCCAGGCGGAGAAGAAGTATAAGGATCCTTTCCATTTCATCCCGTCCCATACGCTGGTGCTGTACACCAATCACCTGCCGAAGGTAGGCGCAACGGATGACGGCATCTGGCGCAGGCTGATCGTCATTCCCTTCAATGCCAAAATCACGGGGAAGTCGGATATCAAGAACTATGCCGACTACCTCTTTGAAAAGGCGGGTCCCTCTATTATGACGTGGATCATCCAGGGGGCGCAGGCTGCCATCCAGGCGAATTTCCATACTGTGCTGCCGAAGGTGGTCGAGGAGGCCATCGAAAAGTACCGGGAGTCCAGCGACTGGCTGGGGCAGTTCATCGAGGCGCGCTGCGATATTGACCGCAGCTATTTTGAGAAGTCAGGGGAACTGTATCAGCAGTATCGTTTCCAGTGTATGCAGAACGGAGAGTATATCCGCAGTACAACCGATTTCTATGGGGCCATTGAGAAGGCGGGATACGTTCGCAGAAAGACCAGCAAAGGCAGTTTCATCTGGGGGCTGAAGCTGAGGGAAGGGCAGGATTTTTTAGAGTAAAAAAAGTGGATGTCATTGAAGGTCGTGACGGTCATGGAAGTCAAAACCGTGATGGGAGTGGTTGAGGTCATGGAAGTCGTGGAGGTCAAAAGCAAAAACTATTTTGAAAAATGGCCTAAAATGAGGGTCATTGAACTCATTTCCTAAAACTTTTCCCATCAAAAACCCTAAAAGTGTATCTCGTGCATCTCTTTATATAAAAGTCCTATAGAGAGAAAATAAAATATTTATATAGAGAGTTTAGGAAATGGGGTTCACAAGCTTCACACCCGTGAAAATGATGGAGGTTTCGCATGAGAGAGAAATACATTGAACAGCAGTTAACGAAGAAAGCAAAGCAGCGCGGCGGCCTGTGTGAGAAATGGAATTCCGGCACTGCGGGCTGGCCCGACCGTCTCATCCTATTGCCTGATGGGAAGGTCGGCTTCGTAGAAGTAAAGGCTCCCGGCAAAGAACCGAGGGCCTTGCAGCTTCATAGGCACAAGCAGCTGAGGGCGTTGGGGTATCTCGTATTTGTCCTGGACGCACCCCAGAAGATTGGAGGAATCCTGGATGAAATTCAAACCACATGACTATCAAGCCTATGCCATCGACTATATCCTGCGCCATCCCATTGCGGCAGCCATATTGGACATGGGACTTGGCAAGACGGTGATTACCCTTACTGCCATCGACCGACTGCTGCATGACAGCTTTGAGATCCGGAAAGTACTGGTGATAGCGCCGCTTCGCGTGGCGAGGACCACATGGCCGGATGAGATTGAAAAGTGGGATCATCTGGCGGCACTCCGGTATTCCGTCCTGGTCGGCACCCCGGCAGAACGCCTGTCCGCATTGAAAGCCGATGCCGACATTTACATCATCAACCGCGAGAACCTCACGTGGCTCATGCGGCAGGACAGGAAATACCTGGATTTCGATATGGCCGTTCTGGATGAACTCTCATCCTACAAAGCAAATTCCCAGCGGACCAAGGCATTCTTGAAACTCCGGCCCAGGCTCCGGCGGGTGGTAGGCTTGACCGGGACGCCATCGAGCAACGGCTTGATGGATCTGCATTACGAGTTTCGCTGCCTGGATATGGGAGAGCGTCTGTTCCGCTTCATTGGCCAGTACCGCGCAGCGTTCTTTCAGCCGGATCGGCGCAACGGGAATATCGTGTATTCCTACAAGGCGCTTCCCTTTGCGGAAAAAGAAATCTATGACCGCATCAGCGATATCACGATATCCATGAAAGCCGTTGACCATCTGAAAATGCCGGAACTCCTCAGTATCCAGTGTCCTGTCACTTTGGATGAACAGGAGCGCAAAAGGTACGAGGGCATGAAAAAAGACCTCATCCTGGCATTGCCAGAGCATGAGATCACAGCCGCCAACGCCGCAGCGCTTTCCAGCAAACTCTCCCAGATGGCGAACGGAGCCGTGTATGCGGATGATGCATCCGTGGTCCACATCCATGACCGCAAGCTGGATGCCCTGGAAGATATCATCGAATCGGCAAACGGCAGGCCGCTCCTTGTGGCTTATTGGTATAAGCATGACCTGGAGCGCATCACCAAACGGCTGGACAGGATGAAGGTTCCATATGCAAGGATTTCTTCCGCTGGCAGCATCACCCGGTGGAACCAGGGAAAAATTGCCGTGGGCCTTATCCATCCGGCATCCGCAGGCCATGGCTTGAACCTGCAGGCTGGCGGCAACCATCTGGTGTGGTTCGGGCTTACCTGGTCTTTGGAATTATACCAGCAGACCAATGCCAGGCTTTGGCGGCAGGGCCAGAAAGAGACGGTGGTCATCCATCACATCCTTGCAGCAGGCACCATGGATGAACGGGTGATGAAGGCACTGGATACGAAAGATAAAACACAGTCCGCATTGATGGATGCGGTGAAAGCAGAATGGGAGGAAGTCAGATGATCAGTCCATATGAAGAATTGGCAAACGCCATTGTATTGCAGGCAGCGAAAGATTATCGGCAGGCATTGAA
>CAZFPA010000090.1:0-6667 GCA_964520975.1 uncultured Selenomonadaceae bacterium
GTATCAGTGGGGCGGGGGCCATGACGCTCTTTTTGAGTGGCTGTGGGCTGTCCGCTCTGCTGGGGAGCGAAGAGAATAAGGCCGCGGGTACAATCCCTGAAAAAGGCAGTATATCAGGAGGAAAAGCTATGAAAATTGTTGTGATTACGAGCAGTCCACATCCCAAAAACGAATCGACATCCTGCTACTTGGCGGATCGCTTTACAGAGGGGGCAAAAAGCGCCGGGCATGAGGTGTTTACTTTTGATGCAGCCAATTCGGATACGCATCCCTGCCGTGGCTGTGACAGCTGTCACATGGACGGGCCCTGTGTGTTTAAGGACGATATAGAGCAGACGCTGATGCCGAAGATGCTGGAGGCGGATATGCTGGTGCTGGTGACCCCGCTGTACTATTATGGAATGTCCGCACAGCTCAAAACGATTGTGGACCGTTTCTATTCGCGGACGAGTAAGCTGAACCATAAAAAATCTGTGCTGATGGCAACAGCCTATAATAGTGCGGACTGGACGATGGAAGCGCTGGTCGCGCATTACAATACGCTGGTCCGGTATATGGACTGGCAGGATGCCGGTCAGGTATTGGCAATTGGCTGCGGCTCGCGGTCTTTAGTGGAAAGCTCGGCTTTCGGGAATCAGGCCTATAAGATCGGTGCGAATTTATGAGGAGGTCCTTGGAAATGAAAAAATTTTTATGTATGCTGCTGGCCATGCTGACCCTGCTGCTGCTTACAGCTTGCGGGAATTCTTCTGGAACAGCCGGCAATACACAGGCATCAGCTGCTGAAAAACAGGATGCAGCGGCTCCGGCAGCGGATGCAGCCGGGAAGAGCAAAACCCTGGTCGTCTATTTTTCGTGTACAGGCAATACGAAGGCTTTGGCCGAAAACGCGGCAAAGGCGCTGCAGGCGGATGTTTTTGCGATTCAGCCGGAACAGCCCTATACGCAGAATGATCTGAACTATAATGATAAATCCACCCGGGCAACCGTGGAGCAAAATGATCTGAATGCGCGGCCTAAGATCGCGAATAAAGTCAAGGCTATTGAAAAATATGACACCATTGTCGTGGCCTATCCGATTTGGTGGGGGCAGGAGCCGCGGATCATGGATACCTTTATGGAAAGTTATGATTTCTCAGGGAAGACGCTGGCCGCAATCTGCACTTCTGCCAGCAGTGATATCGGCAGCAGTGATGCCGCCCTGGCAGGAATTACCGGTTCATCGGCGAAATGGAAAGAAGGCCATCGGTTTACGGCGGATACTTCTGCTGATGAATTAGGAGCCTGGTTTAAGAAAATCGGCGTGGAATAGCTGAGATTTGCCAGGTGTGGTGGCTGTAGGAGGTTATGATGTATGGAACTTCGCGTATTGAGATATTTTCTGATCGTTGCCAGAGAGGAAAATATTACGAAAGCCGCCGCATTGCTTCATCTTACGCAGCCGACACTTTCCCGGCAGCTCAGGCAATTGGAGGAAGACTTAGGCGTGACGTTGTTTTATCGGACGAGCCATCATATTGCTCTGACGGAAGACGGAATGCTGTTTCGTCGTCGGGCTCAGGAAATCCTGGATTTGACGGAAAAGACAAAGGCGGAATTCTCCAATGAAGCAATGGATCTGGCGGGGAAAATTGCCATCGGCTGCGGTGAAACCTATAATATGGGGATTCTCGCGGATTGGATGGCGGCCATGCAGAATCGGCATCCACTGGTTACATTTCAGGTACAAAGTTTTACGGCGGATGTGGTCTTGGAACGTTTAGAGAATGGTCTGCTGGACCTTGGCCTGCTGATGGAGCCTGTGGATATCCGCAAATATGAGATTCTGCGGATGCCGCTGCAGGAGAAGTGGGGCATTCTGGTGCGCCAGGATTCTGCGCTGGCGCAGCTTACGCATGTTGTTCCGCAGGACCTGGCCGGGCTGCCGCTGATTCTGCCGGAACGCCTGTCGGTACAGAACAGCCTGCAGCGCTGGTTTGGCAATTCTTACGAAAATCTGCATTTGGCGGCAACCTATAACCTTATGCTTAATGCCGTCTTTATGGTGAAGAATGGACTGGGGGCTGCTGTCTGCTATGAATTTGACCGGTTTTTCCCGGATCTGCAGTTTGTTCCCTTGCTGGATATGCCATCTGCTGGTGCGGTGCTGGCCTGGAAAAAACAGCAGCTGTTTTCCAAGACGGTTCGTCGTTTTCTGGACATCTGTCGCAATGACGGTGTCTAGTACAGCGTGCACGAAATACCTGGTCGAATTACTTGTCTGAATTTCCATCTGCTGCGTACTTCTGGTCCAGTTATTTCGTGTACGATGTACTGGCCGGGGGAACAGAGAACGTTTGTGGCCGGCGCATCGTACGCAGGGAATTTAGTTTACAGAGAGGTGAGCGGCTTGACGATTACAGAAGCAAGTGAACGCTATCATATTCCTGTCAAAATTTTACAGGAATATGAAAGTTGGGGGCTTTGTGGCGAAGTAAAAAAGATCATGGGGAATTGGCAATATGATGACCAGGATCTGGAGCATTTAAGCCTTATCATGACCCTGCATGATATTGGCTTTGCCAATAAAGACATTGAACTTTATATGCGCCTGGTCCTGCAGGGGGATGAAACAAAAGAGGCGCGCATGAAGATGCTGAATACACATCGCAGCCAGGCCCTGGATGAAATCCATTTTCGGGAGAGGCAATTGGAGCGCATGGATTACCTGCGCTATGAAATGAATAAAAAGAGTGAATAGAAAAGCTGCCCTTGTATAGCCAATGTGTAGTGAACCGGCATACAGGGGCAGCTGTCTTATTATCTTTTGCGGGCTTATTTCCCGGCCTTGCTCTGCAGGATGTTTCCGTTGACAGCATCGATGCGCAAGCTGTATTTCACATTGTTGGCTTTGCAGGACACCTTGTAGATGGGCTGGAAGGCAGGGACGGGGGCGGTTGTCTGTGCGGCCGGAAGCGCTTCATAGTCCTGTGCAGAGGCTTCGCCTTTGGAAGTTTTTTCTACAGCATGTTTTTTATCTTCATGCTCTTTTTTATCCTTCTTGTCCTTGGACTTTTCCTGCTGTCCGTCGAGTAAGGATATCTCCTGGAAGGTGATGCCTGTTTCATCGACACCGATGGCCTGGGCGGACAAGGAACGGATGCTGTCTGCTGTGAGCAGTGCTACATTGTTTTGTGCGGCCTGGGCTTCAATCATAGTTGTGCGTGCCTGAAGCAGCTGTGCGTGCTCGGCTTGTTTTTGCTGATGATGATACCAGGCACCGCCGCCGGCAAGTATACCGCAAAGCAGAATGCCGATCCCGGCCTTTTTCAGTCTGGATTTCGTGAAGATGTTCCCCATTGTATTTTGTACCTGCTGCATTGTTTCTTTTTTATCCATTGTAATTTCCTCCTTAGTTGTAAGTATGATAGCAATCTTTGGTATGAGTAAAGTATAGGGAAGAAAGCTAAACAAAAGCTAAACGGCAGGAAAAGATTTTCGAAACGATAAAATTTTTTGTTTCGTTAGCTTTTGTTTAGATTTTTCCGGTATAGTATAATGAAGAAAAGATAAATGGGAGGATACGCGGATGCAGGTGCGGGATATTTCCGTTAAAAAAAGATTGTTTTTTGCAAATTTCATGATGGTATTTATTCCCGTGTGTCTGCTGGCTCTGATCGGTGCGGCAGCTTTTGCGGGCCTGCGCTTTACCGGTGCTGCTCAGCAGCGTGAGCTTTCCCTGCTTTGGCCGGAAAAAGGACCGGCGCTCTCGGTGCAGTTTGCGGTGAGCTCTCTGCGCGTCAAAGCGGAGAAAAAAGGTGGGCCGAAGCTGCATGAAATGATGGAGGATTTTCAGCTTCTGGAGGCACAGGGAATCAATACCATGGTTCTGCGGGATGGTCAGGTGAGCTATATGACACCTGGAGCCGATCCGGTGCAGCTGCAGGCGGCTGTACGGGAAAAATGCGGGGAGAGCCAGTCCATGATGCTTTGGGATGATGATAATTTCGTTTTCTGCTATACTTCACCGCGCAGCGGGACGACGATCCTGGCGGCCGGCAATGTCCCCTTCCTGGCGAAGGGCAGTATTCCTGAGGGAAACACCAGGGATGTCTGGGAGGTCGTCGGTTTTGTGGCACTGGGTCTGGCTATTGTTTTCATTATTGCATTGGGGCTTTATTTATCCCGCCTGCTTTCGGAACAGATCCTTGAGCCGTTGGCTACGCTGCGTTCAGCTGCCAGTGAAATTCGCAGGGGCAATCTGGATGTACCGCTGCAGATACAGACCCAGGATGAGCTGGGGGATACCTGCCAGGCCTTTGACCGTATGCGCCGGGAGCTGAAGCAGGCGAAGGAAACCCAGGAGCGCTACGAACAGAATCGCAAGGAGCTCATTGCGGGGATTTCACATGACCTGTCAACGCCGCTGACCTCGGTCAAGGGCTATGCAAGCGGGCTTTTGGACGGGATTGCCAAAACAAGGGAAAAACAACAGCATTATATAGAAATGATTTATCAAAAGGCGTGTACGATGGAGAAACTGGTGGAGAGCCTGTTCTTGTTTTCCAAGCTCGATCTGGGGCGGATTCCTTTTCATCTGGAGCCGGTAGAGCTCTATAGCTATTTTGCTGATTTTGTGGCAGAAAGAAAGGGCGTTCTTGTCGAAAGGGGCCTGGAGCTTGTTTTTTTGCCGGAGCCGGGGCGGGCTGTTGTCCGGCTGGATCGGATGCAGTTTCAGCGGGTCATGGAGAACCTTATTGAAAATAGTATAAAGTACAAGAGGCAGGAGCTTGTCCGGGTAAAGCTATCCCTGGAAAGACAGGCCGGTCAGGTGAAGCTTTCTTTTGCGGATGATGGGATCGGTGTAGCGCAGGATGAGCTGCCCAGGCTGTTTGAGAGCTTTTACCGGACCGATCCTGCCCGTACGAATGTGGCCAAGGGAAGCGGCCTGGGCCTGGCTATTGTGAAGCAGATCATCGTTGGACAGCAGGGGAGAATATGGGCTGAACAGACGCCGGGTGGTGGCCTGACAATCTGCATGCTGCTGCCGACCGTGGAGGATGGAATATGAAAAAGATATTGCTGATAGAGGATGATAAGGGGATTGCTGAACTGGAGCGCGATTATCTCGAGGCGAGTGATTTTGCAGTAGAGATTGTGATGGATGGCAGGGACGGGCTGCGTAAAGCTTTGGCGGAGACATACGATCTGCTGCTGCTGGATATTATGCTGCCCGGTGTCGATGGCTTCCAGATCTGCCGTGAGGTGCGCAAGGTCAGGGAGACGCCAATCCTCATGGTATCCGCAAAACGGGAAGATATTGATAAAATCCGCGGGCTGGGCCTGGGGGCCGATGATTACATCATCAAGCCGTTCAGCCCCGGCGAGCTTGTAGCACGGGTCAAGGCACATCTGGTGCGGTATGAACGGCTCACAAAAGGACGATCCGGCCGGCAGCCAAAAATATTGCAGGCAGGTGCGCTGGAAATCCAGCTGGAGACGCACCGGGTCTATGTGGATGGCAAAGAGGTGGCGCTTACCCATCGGGAATTTGAGTTGCTGGCCTTTTTGGCCGAAAACCCGGGGATTGTTTTCAGCCGGGATAAATTATTTGAGCGAGTATGGGGCTTTGATGCGGTTGGCGATACGGCAACCGTCATGGTCCATGTGAATCGGATTCGGGAAAAAATCGAGCCGGACCCCGCCAAGCCCATTTATATAGAAACAGTATGGGGCGCAGGTTATCGTTTTCAGGACTGAAAAGGGCCGATAGGATGGAAAATCCTATCGGCTATTTTTTTTAGGGGTTGTTTTCTTTTTGTTTAGTATTTGTTTATTTTTCCCCGGTATACTCAGGGTCATAAACAAAAGAGAGGCAGGAAGAAAATATGGAATTTATTACCGGTTTTGACACAACTCTGATTTTTTGGCTGCAGAATCATTTGGTGACAGCGGGGCTGTCGCCGCTGATGCTTGCCTTGTCCAGTATGGGGAACCTGGGGGCAATCTGGATATTGCTTGGGGTGGTATTATCCTGCAGTAAAAAATATCGCCGGGCGGGCATCGCCGTTTTTATCGGGCTGGCCTTCAGCCTGCTGGTCGGCAATGGCATCTTGAAGCATCTTGTGATGCGGGCGCGCCCCTGTATCGATTATCCCTGGATGCCCATGCTGCTGCACGCGCCGTCCGCAAATGATTTTTCCTTTCCTTCCGGCCATACCTTTGGTTCGTTTGCCGCTGCGGCCGCATGTTTTCAAGGGGTAAAGAAGACATGGGGATTGGCGGCACTTGGCCTGGCCGGTGCTATCGGATTTTCGCGGATCTATCTGTTCATGCACTATCCCAGTGATGTGCTGGCTGGGGCTGTACTGGGCATTGGCTTTGGCTGCCTGGCCTGGCATTTATCCAGTCGGATCGCTGCGGTGTGGGCAAAGGAGAAGTTTATACCGGCAGCAACGCAGAAGCACGAATTGCAGTGAAGGGAGCGGAACCGATATGATGGCGAATCGCAGTGTTTTTCTACAGAAATTTTTTTGTGCACCAACAAAGATAGGCAGCATCACACCAAGTTCAAAATTTTTGACGCATAAGATGCTTGCGGCGCTGCCCTGGGATCAGATTGACAGCATCGTAGAGCTCGGTGCGGGCACTGGCGTCTTTACGGAATATATCGCTGCGCATAAAAAGG
>CAZFPA010000091.1:0-6661 GCA_964520975.1 uncultured Selenomonadaceae bacterium
TCGGCTGCCGCCTTCTCGGCTGCCGCCTTCTCGGCTGCCGCCTTCTCTATTGCTGCTTTTTCTGCGGCTTTCTTTGCTGCCGCTTCCTGTTCTTTTTGCTGATCGGCTTCCACAAAAGCCCGATCAACTTCATTGGCCGGCCGGGCAATCACCCGTGAGGTGATGAGCTTTCCATTGCTGGAGGCTACCTGCACACCTACATTTACCGCCGCCTTTACGGCTCCGACATCACCGACGACCTTCACAGTCGTCCAGCCGTTGCCTCTGGCCCTTTCCAAAGCTACCAGCTCGACATTCGCTGCCTTGACCATCGCATCCGCGGTATAGACCGCCGCACAAAGTCCGGCAACTTCCACCAAGCCCAATGACTTTTTCATCCTGTTCACCTGCCTTTTTTATCTCCTTGCAAAACTGATTTTCAGGGCTTCAGCCCTCTCCTTGGCATAATCCGTAACAATCGCATCCGGTTTTACCTGAATGCAGGTACCCGGTGCCTGCGCAATCACATCCGAAAAGGTCACAATACGCTTATCGATGAACACTTCGCGGCTGTCACGCTGGCATGGCTGCGCGGAGCTTGCCTGAGGGAGTTCTGCCGCTGGGATTGCCGCTTCCGCCGCTGCGAACCATTCATTCTGCAGGTTTGCGGTACTGCCAATCCAAATATCCTCCAAAAGCAGGGTTCGGTAATAACCGAGTATAACATCCACATAATGCGGGGGTTCTTTCCCCGTAAATTTTTGGAGCCCCGACTGCAGGAGCAGGATCTTAGATCCTGCTCCAAAGCAGCGGAGTATCCATTGTGATGAAAAAGTATCATCGATTCCTAGAGCTACCTTGACCACGAGGCTTAGGGGTACCACGGGGACCACTGTAACCGAACCGTCCAACTCCTCCGGAACTGCATCCGGCAAGGCGATTTGTAAAGGGTATTGACGTATCGCTTCTCTTTGCGCTTCGTTCCACTCCGCTGGCACGATGGCTGTTATATCGTACTTTTCGTGCGGAACCTCCTGCAAAAAGTCTATGAAGCGATGATCGAAGGCTCCCAGGCAGAGCAGGTACATGCGCTGCCTGGGCGTTTCACCTTGACCGGACGACAAATCCGCGAGGACCTTCAGTACTATTCTGCGAATTTCTTTTTCATCCATATCCAAAATCCTACCTTAGTTGATTATTCAGCAACATGCGGAAGAATTTTTTCAACATCCGTATGCGGGCGAGGAATGACATGCGTCGATACGACTTCGCCAACCTTTGTTGCCGCAGCACAGCCGGCATCTACAGCGGCCTTTACAGCACCGACATCGCCGCGTACCATGACGGTAACGAGACCGGAACCAATCTTCTCATAGCCGATGAAGATGACGTTTGCAGCTTTGCACATTGCATCGGCTGCTTCTACAGAACCAACAAGACCTTTCGTTTCGATCATACCTAATGCTTCAGAATTCATAATATAAACCTCCTAAAATTGTGTGTTGACACGGATTTTTCAATACGATCTTTTCATTAAATATACGGCGTCGTGGTGGATTTCGGCTCATCGCCCAAAGCACCGAGCAGCGTCTTTCCTACATCGATAGCTGCGCGGACCGCCTGACGGACAGCACCGGAATCACCGACGAAGCAAAGGATGACCTCGTTGGAATAGCTCGTACCGCCATTATGCGGGGAGGAATACGCAACGACTTCTACATTAGCGGCTTTGACAGCCGTATCAGCCAGGACTACGCCGATGGCAGCCGGGCCGGCACAGGTCATGCCGAAGGCTTTGCCAAGGCGAGCGCCCAGGGCCTTTTCCAGGCAGTAGCTGGCTCTGGCGGAATACTGGAATTCCAGATGGCCGGCATCATTGCCATAGACATCACCGAAGTATTTCGGCAGGGACTGCAGAGCAATCTCTACAGCGCGGCGGGCATCAGATACATCGTCAGCGCCGACGATGATCAAGGAACCATGACCTGCGCCGCCCTTCGTATCACGCGGCAGTTCAACGGATACAACTTCCGTATTCGTAGCTTTTACCGCATCATCCACTGCCATGATCTGCGGACCTGCACCTGTGCGGCCGCCGATGATGCCGATGGAACGGAATTTATCCAGATGCATAGCTTCTTTGAGCATCGGATCTACGTTTGCGATAACGAGCCCGATGGTATCACCAATCGAGGTTCCTACAAATTCTGTTACGCCAACCCCCGGGGTTGTGCAGCTGGTTCCTTCGCAGGTCTCGGAAGTGCCGAGATCCGCTTTGACCTGGTTCATTACTTTTTCAATTAACGCCTGATCCATTATCTTTCCTCCTAAATTTTATTTCTTCTCGCCTATCAAACACTTGATTCCAAATGCTTCGATTACTGGACGATAAGCCTCTAGGTCTTCTTCATGAAGGGATTTTGCCTGCAGTCTGTTCATTTTGTATTCCATGCCCAGCATTTTGTACTTGTTCTCGCCCAAGGAATGGTACGGGAGCAGATGTACACCCACAATGCCCGGCAAAGTCGAAGCAAATTCTGCAATCGCCTGAATCTCCTCTTTGGAATGGTTAAAGCCTGGTATGACCGGAACACGGACGGTGACGGAGGATATGCGTGCGATACGCCTTGCGTTGTCCAGCACGGCTTCATTCGTCTGCCCGGTAAATTTCCGGTGTTTTTCCGGATCCATATGCTTGATGTCCAACAGGACATGATCCACATAAGGGAATATCTGTTCAATGGCTTCCGGATTCACTACACCGCCCTCGGTTTCCATCGCGGTGCTCCAGCCCTGGGCCTTGCAGGCCTTCAAAAGCTCTTCGGAGAATTCCGGCTGCGTTAGGGGATCGCCGCCAGATAAGGTTATACCACCGCCGGAATGGCGGAAGGTCGAACTATCCTTCTTGAGCTCCTTGACCAAGGCCGCTACGGACATCTTGCGTCCCTTCAACACCAGTGCGCCAGCCGGACAGGCCTGCACACATTCGCCGCAGCCGCTGCAATGCTCCTGATCCAGATGATGTTTCCCCGCCGCATCGAAGGTGATCCGCCCGCCTTTGCACGCCGCTTCACAGCGGCGGCAAAACAGGCAGTCATCCTCGTTGTACATGACAACGGGTCTTTTTTTCTGGGATTCGGGATTGCTGCACCACCAGCAGGTAAAGGGACAGCCCTTCAGAAACACTATGGTGCGGATACCAGGACCATCATTGAGTGAAAACCGTTGGATATTGAAGATATCGCCCTCGACATCATAATTGACCTTCATAGGTTTGACATCCCTTCTTCAACGGAACCGGAGCTTACAGATTCTGCTCTGTTCTGCTAATGATGTTATCCTGAACTTCTTTTGCCAGGGATACGAACTGGGCACTGTAGCCAGCTACGCGGACAACGAGGTCCTTGTGAGCCTCCGGATGAGCCTGTGCTTCCACCAGAGTGGCCTTATCGATGACATTGAACTGTACGTGCATGCCCTTGTTGTCGAAATAAGCACGGCAGAGAGCTGCGAAGCGCTTGAGTCCTTCATCGCCAGCCAGTGCAGCCGGGTTGAATTTCTGATTGTAGAGCGTACCATTGGAGAAGATCTCATGACCGAGCTTGGCAACGGACATTGCAGCTGCCGTCGGGCCATTGACATCGTAGCCGGCACGCGGGGAAACGCCATCTGCGAGCGGTGTCCAGGCAAGACGGCCATTCGGCAGCGGAGCAACATCCTTACCGAAGAGTACGTTTGCGGATACCGGATAGCAGCCTGCCTGGAACTGGCCGCCGCGCGGATTCTTGTATTTCTCAACTTCACGGGCATAGATCTGACCGGCTTCACGCGTGATCATATCGACGACATCATCATCGTTACCGAACCAGGTCGTGTTCTCCATGAGGCGTTTGATGTTCTGATACTGCGCAACATCGCCGGTAGCAGCAGCCGGGGCTGTCGGGCAACCGCCCTCGAGTTCCTTCTGGAGCTGTGCGATATCAATCGCGTTATTGTTCGTGAGGATCTTCTTGATGGCCGCATAGATCTTCTGCTCATCCGTGGAGCCTGCAGCACCGCCGCAGCAGCCGCCCTGGAACTGAGCCATCTTGCCCGTCTCATCCGGATAGCCGAAGTTATGATCAAGGGCATCCTTGAGCTGCGCCATCGTGATTTCCTTATTTTCAAATACATGCTTCTGAATTGCCATGAAGCTATCACCGTTATCAGCAACACCGAAGGCCTGCGGACCGGTGAAGTTGTAGATGGCACCGCCCTCCTGGGCGCTCATGCCGCGTTTGATGCAGTCATCAACGAGTGCGGACTCAAACGGCAGCGGCATGTTTTCCATGTGTGCGAGATCGACACAGTTATCAGCCTCAGCCAGCAGAGCAACAAAGTATTCCATCTGCTTGCGATATGCGTTCATGAGATCGCCAAGGTTCTGGAAATCGGGCAGCTCGCCGGTCTTTGGTCCAAGCTGAACCTTGCCGTTACGGCCATTGTTCAGGGTGAGCTCGAGGATCTTCGCGATATTGAAGAATGCGGCATCATGCCAGCCCTCTGTCTTATGAGGAGCCTGCGGCTCAACACAGCCGATGATGCAGTAGTTACGGGCATCCTTGAGGCTTACGCCGCGGTTTTCCAGTGCCGGAATGATGACCTCATCGTTGTACATGGCCGGATAGCCATAGCCGAGGCGAACGAGTTCGCAGGCACGATAGAGGAATTCATCCGGTGTCTTGTTCCAGTAGCGGATGGAGAAGGAAGGTGCTGCCATAGCAACATGGGCTGCCGTCTCGATCATCATGTAGGACAGTTCGTTCGTAGCATCTACGCCCTCTTCGTCCTGGCCGCCGCACTGGATGTTCTGGAAGATTGCATAGCCAGCGAATGCCTGGTCGGAAACTGCATCACGGGTCTTGTTCAGATCATTGAATTTCACCCAGATATTATCGAGCAGTTCCTGCGCGAAGTCCTTCGAAATACCTGTGTCCGCAGCGAGGTACGGATACATGTACTGGTCGAAGCGGCCCGGGGAGATGGAATGTCCGCTGGACTCAATCTGCAGGATAAGCTGTACAAACCAGAAGGACTGGCAAGCTTCCCACCAGTTGCGGGCCGGCAGCTCCGGAACGCGGTGGCAGTTCGCAGCGATCTGCGTGAGCTCTGCCTTGCGCTGGGAGTTGGTCTCCTTGGCAGCCAGCTCTTCCGCGAGCTGGGCATATCTGTGAGCGTAATTGATGGCCGCATTATAGGAGATGATGACGGCATCATAGAAACGCGCTTTTTTAATAGAAGCCGGATCTTTTTTGTCGAGTGAATCTCTGGCAGCCTCTACCTCTTTGATGATGCCCGAGAAGCCCTTGGCCAGAACCTTGCCATAGTCTACACAGACATGGCCGACACCGCCGAAGTAGTAGTTTCCAACCGTGAATACGCCGTTTGCCTGTGCATCGAGGCAAGGCTTCGACATATAAGAGGTTGCGAGATCACTGTTGGTCTTGCCCGGCCAGTACAGGAACGCTTCGTGCAGTCTCTTGGCCGTATCCTTCGGAATATCGAACGGGTCAGCCATACGAGTTGCCATCGTATCGAATTCCTTTTCTACCCAGTCATACGAGAATTCCGGATAGATCTGGCAGCCATGGATCGTCTTGGTCAGGGAGCCTGCAATGAGCTCGCCATCGCGGATTGCGATCGGCATGTTGTTCAAAATCTTCTCTACGGCCTTCGCACGGCGGATAACCTTCGGCTGGTTCTCTGTTTCCTTATAAGCCTCAGTTACGAGCTCAGCACGTTCCGCCTCTACAGTCGGGGTGGCATCGTAGATTGCCTTCCGCAATGCCTTGATACGATCGGTTGGTTGAGTAAAACCTTTTCCTAAAACATCCATTAATGAGATCCTCCTTTGTATTGTTTGTTCTTTTTTTATCTTGAATCTGGGTTCATTATACGACAGGCTGTTCACATACTATGTACACTATTTATTATATTTCTTTATACTTTTCAGTCTTTTTCGTAAAGTCTGATTTGTACTGAATTTTACCCGGTCATAGTATTAAAATTTACAGCCATCGCAGCGGCCCAAAACTCGCGCTGATTCATGAGGGATCAGACAGCTGCCTCAACGCAGCTTTTCCGGCAGAGCCCCTCCGCCTCTCTGGCAATCATGAGCTCCTCATTGGTCGGGATCACCAGGATCTTCACCTTGGAACCATCCCGGCTGATCTCCTGCGCTACGCCATGACAGAGGTTGCGCTCCGGATCGACGCTGGTCCCAAGATACTCCAGACCTTCACAGATTTCGCGGCGAATCGTACCGGAGTTCTCGCCCAGGCCCGCGGTAAAGATGATGACATCTACACCGCCCATGGCCGATACATAGGCGCCGATGTACTTGCGCACCCGATAGGCAAACATATCGATGGCCAGCCGGCAGCGCTCGTCTCCCTCGTTGGCCGCAGCCTCGAGGTCGCGGAAGTCACTGGACTTGCCGGATATGCCAAGCACGCCGGATTCCTTGTTCATGCATTTATCAATATCCTCGATCTTCATGGATTCCTTTTCCATGAGATACGGGATGATAGCCGGATCGATTTCCCCGCAGCGGGTTCCCATGACGAGCCCGTCCAACGGCGTAAAGCCCATGGAGGTGTCAATGGATTTCCCGTATTTCACGGCGGCGATGGAAGCGCCATTA
>CAZFPA010000092.1:0-6600 GCA_964520975.1 uncultured Selenomonadaceae bacterium
GTTTGGGCTGTATGCCGGAAATCGCTTATTTCACGCTGCGGCGAAAGTAAGGACCTCAGCATTGCCTTATGTATTGTTTTACATAGCATTTTGTTCCGATGTACGTTATAATGTACATATAGGTATGCAGAGCAAAGGAGATGAATGAAACATGATTATACAAAATGTATCGTCTTTTCGTAAGGATATTTTTAAGATACTGAATCAGGTCACAAAATATAATGAAACGGCAGCGATTACAACAAAAGATGGTGGGGCGGCGATTGTAATCAATAAAGAAGATTATGATGCGATGATGGAAACCATATATTGTCAATCTATTCCTAACTTGAAGGATGACCTGATAAAAGCCTTGAAGGCTCCAGATTCTGAATTCGTAGCTGAGGACAAACTGGAATGGTGAAGTATGAAGTCGTATTTTCAAAGCAGGCTGTAAGGGATTCTAAGAGACTGAAAGAATCCGGGCTGGATAAAAAGGCGAAGCAGCTCATAGAGATTTTGAAGGAGAATCCTTTTCAAAATCCACCGCCCTACGAAAAACTCCTGGGAGATTTGAAGGATTATTATAGCAGACGAATTAACATTCAGCATAGATTATTGTATTTTATGAGAGATAGTAAAGTTTACGTTGTCAGGATGTGGACACATTACGAATGAATGCAGGGGCTGTTCCTAAAGCTTTGCAATTCTCGCTGGTAGGTGGCGGCGTCCTTATCCTTGAACACATTGAAGACAACCTTCAGGGCTGGATGCCGGTCAAGTTCTTCCAGTACAGTGCGGATGGCTATTTGCGCGGCCTGTTCATTGGGAAAATGGAATTCGCCGGTGGATATGCAGCAAAAGGCGATGGAGTGCAGATCGTTTTCAGCGGCCAGCTCCAGGCAGGAGCGGTAGCAGGCGGCGAGCTGTGCGGCTTCTGCGGCAGAGGCCCGGCTGTGCTGGGGCGGGATGATGGGCCCGACGGTGTGGAGTACATAGCGGCTGGGCAGGTTGAAGGCGGGGGTGAGTCTGGCCTGCCCCGTTGGTTCATCATGTCCCTGGGCAAGCATGAGCTGCGCGCAGGCATTGCGCAGCTGCAGACCCGCGGCTGAGTGTATTTCGTTATCGATGCACCGGTGACCGGGGCAGAAGCAGCCCAGCAGGGCGCTGTTGGCCGCATTGACAATGGCATCGGCATTGAGCCGGGTGATATCTCCCTGCCAGAGAATCAGCTGACTGGCATGTTTTCCTGTATAGAGAGCACTTTCCTTCAATGTTGGCAGGGTCGCGATATCAACAATGCCTTTTTTCCGTACTTCCCGTTGCAGCAGCCTGTCCTGTACTGTGATAAAATCCGTGCGGAGCTTTTTGGGCGGCCGCACATTCATGAGAGCCCGCAGCAGTCGGCGCTGTGAGGCCGCGTCTGGGGAGAAGCCTTCAGCGTCCCTTTGGCAGTGAGGCAGTTCCTCCAGGAGAATGCTATTCAGAAAGCGCAGTTCTTCAAGTTCTGTCATATAAGTTCCTCCAATACAGTTTCAATGCCGGCCTCCAGTCCGACGCCCTGTGCCCGGATATCCTCGGGGATATAGGCGCTGCCCGGGTTGATACAGATATAGGAAGCCGTGGGATTTTCTTTGGTCAGTGCCCAAAAGGGATATTTGATGATGCCTGGTGTATTGAACCCGACACCCAGCTCCAGGTAGAGGATCTTACCCTGCTGATGTTTTTGCAGCCAGGCTTTATAGCGTGCTGCGGCCTGATGCCAGCCATCGTCCTCCACAAAGGAATCATCGCAGCGCAGATTCATGGTCATGGGCTCGCCGCAGATCGGACAGCGGGGGATGAGTTCACAGGGGATGCGCATATCCTTTTGTTCCGCAACCATGCGGCGTACGGCGATCTCATTGTCATAGGTTTTGGCATGGCATGGTACGCTGCACTGCCAGAGTCCATAATCGCCCTGGGTGTAGAAAAGGCGATCCCTGGCGAAGCCATTCTGCTGGAAAAGATGATCCACATTGGTGGTGAGGACGAAATATTCCTTGCCCTTCAGGAGTGTCAGCAGGGCCTGATACACGGCGCTTTTCGGCTGATCGTAGCGGTTGCAGTAAATCTGGCGGCTCCAGTAGGCCCAGTATTCCTCCGGGGTGGCGTAGGCGTAAAAGCCGGCAGTGTACATATCCCTATAATGGTATTTGGCGATGAAGTCCGCAAAATGCTGCTGGAAGCGGCCGCCATCATAGGTATAGCCGGCTGCTGCAGAGAGACCGGATCCCGCACCGACGAGTATGGCATCGGCCTGCTGCAGCGCGTTTTTCAGCTGTGGCAGGTCAATGGTTGCTGGTGACGGTGCTTTTTTGTTAAATAAACGATGGGTATTCATGATAATCCTTTCTTAGAAAAAGCAGCCAGATGTGATACTGGCTGCTTTTGGTGATTTGCGCGAATTTATTTGTAGAGGAAGCCGGCTGTCATCTGAAGGTAATTGGTTCCTTCGTAATCGGGGAAAGCTTTTTGCACTGCCTGGGTAAATTCTTTGGCTGTTTTGCAGGTGCCCGCCAACTGCTGCAGCTTTTCGAGATACGCGATTTTCTGGGCTACCGCAGGCTGTCCTTCCGGGACATAATGACTGGTCAGGATGGTCGTATAGTTTTTCTTCTGATAGTCCTTCATGGTCTGCAGTTCAGCTGCGATATGAGCTCTGCTGCCCAGAATATTGTGGACCCTGGAGCCCATCATGTGGCGGTAAACCGTGTGGATTTCAGGAATCTCTACACTATAGGCATCATCACCGGCATCGAGGATGTTGAACTGAATGCCTGCGAGCTCAATGGATTTTCCCGCAATGAGCTTCTCTGCACCCGTCGGCATGGCTGGCTCCGCCGCAGTACCAAACATTTGTGTCAGACCGCCAACAATGGCGTAAATGCCGCCACCCTGCTGCCAACTGGCAATGGCATGTTCGGTAGAATAGATTGGAGCATCCTTGTAGTCAGCAAAACCGTTTGGATGATAGGCCATCAAGGCACCGGCAACCGGTTTGTTGAGGTTTTGGATATATGTCTTCCAGGCTGTGATGTCATTTTTCAGAATGGTGGATTCCAGCAAGACCAGTCCTTGCCTGGTTTCAAATACATAACACTCATCGCTGAGGGCATCCCCGGTCTGATAGGCGTGCAGCTTGATCTTCCCATAATCATAGATCGTAACTGTGCCGTTGGCAAGCTTTTGCTGCGTGATAAGCGGTGCATTGGCTGTGGATGCAGCAGCCTCAGCTGTGGCTGCACCAAACTGCGATGCGAAAGCTGTATTGTTTAATGGCATAAAGGAAATTGATGGTACAGCAAGTGCGGCTGCCAGGCAGAATGGAATAAGTTTTTTCATGATAAAGGACCTCCAGATTTTTGTTTTGATGTATTGTGTTTGCCTTTCGGTATTTTTATAATAATCGATAAGGTATCCATTGTGAAGTAGGCACAATAATGTGCTGTAGGTACCCGAAGGTAACTATTGTTGGCAGGCAAGGAAATAACGTTATTAATAGAAATTGATATGCTGCGGTTTCTGAAGAAAATTGCGAAAGCAGGCTGTGTATATGAAGAATTTATCTCTTATAAGATCAATAGAAAAACTGGGGGCTGATTTTCCGTATTTACATTGGGATTTTCAGGAGCACAGAATAGGGAACAGGAAGGAACTTGTATCGCAATGGCTTGGCGCGCCGAATGAAGATATTATGGTCTGTGCCTATAAAGGCCGGGAAATCCATGAGCCATTTCATAGACAGGATTTTTTCTTTATTAATTATGCTTATACTGGGGACTATGGAGCGCAAAGCTTTAGCTTTGACAATCAGGTCGTTATCCGCGAGAATGATTGCTACATTGGCCAGCCTTTTTCGGGATATGCGCTTTATGGTGCCAGTGCGGAGGATATTGTGATTGTCGGAGTTCTCATCCGAAAAGAGGTGTTTTATCGGAATTTCCTTCAGGTAATATCTGCTGATAGAGCTTTGCTGCATTTTTTCCTTGATCCGGAGATAGATAGTTTTTCTGATGAGTTTATCCATCTCAATAATTTAAAAGACGGCTCGATTCGCCGGCAGATTGAGTTGATGGTTTTGGAATATGCGAATAAGACAGAGGATACGCAGCGTATTTTAAAACCGATGACGTTGACGCTTATTATGATGCTGGCGCGGCAATTCCGGTTAGCGGTCAAGAATAAGGAAAATGAGGATGTCATAGAGGCTATGGTCTATTTCATCGATGAACATTTGGACCATATTACCCTGGCGATGCTTTCCCGGAGATTTGGCTATCATCCGGCATATATATCAGCGCAGCTTTCGGCAAAAACGGGGAAAACCTTTTCGCAGATCGTGCTTTCCCGGCGCATGGAGCGGGCGGTTTTTTTGATGCGGAATACGGACCTTTCCATTGAGGAATTCACTCCTTTGCTTGGCTATAATGATAAAAGCAATTTTCACAAGGCCTTTCGGGAGTATTATGGAAAATCCCCCCGTGAATTTGTGCAGGGAAAATAGCAGGCTGCAGGATACGAGATATATTTGACATAAAGATTTACCACTGATTATGATAAGATTTACCACTGGAAGCAGGGTGTTCCTCCGGTAGAATAAAGATAGCATCGATGGGATAGATGACTTTATTTTACTGGAGGTTTTCTTATGTATAAAAATTTTGCTTTCTACATGCCGACAAAGGTACTCTTTGGTGCTGGTCAATTGCAGAATCTCAGAAATGAGCAATTGCCGGGGAAAAAGGCTCTTATCGTTACATCGAATGGGCAGTCAACGAAGAAATATGGCTATCTTGCCCGGGTAGAAAAGGAGCTTGAGCTGGCAGGGGCGGGGCATGTGCTTTTTGATGAAATCCGCCCTAATCCGACTCGGGATAATGTCATGCTTGGGGCCGCCAAGGGGAAAGAAACCGGATGTGATTTTGTGGTTGCTTTAGGCGGCGGTTCTGTTATGGATTGCTCCAAATGCATTGCGCTTATGATGACGAATCCAGGGGATATCTGGGATTATTCACTGAGTGCTAAAGGGGGCAAGAAGAATGCACCGAGGGATGCGGCGCCTATCGTTTGCATCACCACGTCTGCCGGTACCGGCAGTGAAGTGGATATGGCGGCTGTTATTTCCTATGATGATATACAGGAAAAGACGGGTATTTTCTTTCCGTCTATGTTTCCAACTCTTTCCATTGTGGATGCAGAGCTCATGCTGAGCGTGCCGCCCAAGTTCACTGCTTACCAGGGGATGGATGCCTTTTACCATGCTGCAGAGAGTGTTATTAACAAGAATGAGCATCCGATGGGGGAGATGTTTGCCCTGAAGGCCATTGAACTGGTTGCCCAAAATTTGCCGATGGCTTATCGGGATGGAAACAATAAGGAGGCTCGTGCCAATATGGCATTGGCAAATTCCCTTGCTGGCTATTATATGCTCTGTACGTCGCAGCATACGATGGAGCATGTGATGGGAAGCTTCCATGGCGATCTTGTACACGGGGCTGGCTTGATCATGATTTCCCATGCGTATTTTGATTTCTTTGCCGAGAGAAAAGCAGCTGAAGAGCCAATGATCAAAATGGCAAGAGCCATGGGAATGGAGGATGCGTCTTCCGGCAAGGATTTTATCAAAGCTTTGGACGCGCTGATTGCGTCTGTGGGGTGTGACAATATTAAAATGAGTGCGGTGGGAATCACCAGGGAAGAATTGAAGAAATATCCTGCGATGGTCCATCAGGTGCTCGGCGGAGATATCACAGCAGATCCACTGCCTTTGTCGGATGCGGATTATCTTGAAATCTATGAGAAGGCCTATAGATGATGACGGAACTTGAAAAATTGACGGCGGGACTTCCGTATCATTTTATGGATGCGGAGGTCGTTGCAAGAAAAGAGAATGCTGTAGTGTGCTGCAATGCTTTCAATAAGGCGGATCCCTGTGATTATAAAACGCAACTGGAAGCGCTGGATAAATTGCTTGGATCGCATGGGCCTAATCTTAGTATGCAGCAGGGCTTTCAGTGTGATAATGGTAAAAATATTCATGTAGGCGAAGGCTTTTTGACAAATTATAATGTGACGATTTTGGATATTGCTCCTGTGCATATTGGTGATTATTGCATGATTGGCCCCAATACTTTGATCACAACGGTAGGGCATCCGCTGCAGGCAAAAGGCCGCAGGGAACGTATTGGTATTTGTAAGCCAGTATTGATTGGCGATGATGTGTGGATTGGTGGGAATGTTACCATCCTGCCAGGGGTATCTATCGGCAATAATGTCGTCATTGCGGCAGGCGCTGTTGTGGTACATGATATACCGGATAACTGCATTGTGGGTGGTGTTCCGGCACGGAAAATAAAAGACCTGTAGAAGTTACGATTACATTTAACCGCTGTGCCCCGATAAAAAATCTTGACCTGTAGCTTGCTCCAGGGTATAAAATGAAATGGAAGAATAGTGACAGGCAGAAAGTGGTGGATATCATCAACAGACGGGATTTTATTTTAGGAGGTCTTGCTGGCATGGGAATTTTATCGGCAGGCGGGTATTCGTTTGTAAACAGCAAGGCCTTTGGGCATAAAC
>CAZFPA010000093.1:0-6525 GCA_964520975.1 uncultured Selenomonadaceae bacterium
CTATGGCCAGACGCTTGCTGCTTTAGCAGCTTAGCGGTCGGCTATGCATAGCAGGTATTTCGTGCACGCTGTACTAGCGTCGCAACGAGACGGGCGAAAAAAAACCGGGCAGCAGCCCGGTCTCAGGAGGTAAAACGTTCGGTGGTAAGCACCTGCAGCGCGGCAATATCCGTATCATCCGTAAGGATATAAATATAATCCCCCGCCTCCAGGCGCAGCCCGCCCTTCGGCGTGATATCCGCCTCACCCCGCCGGATATTCACAAGCAGGCAGTGTGGCGGCCAGGGTGCTTCCTGGATGCAGACACCCTCCAGGCGGCAGCCCGGTCCGAGCACGAATTCTGCCACGACGCGCCGGCGGCGCACCGCCTTGCGGATGCGCTCCCGCAGACGCAGCGAGCGGTCCAGCAGCGCATCATAGACGGGCTCGCCGCCGGCCATATCCGTGACCAGATAGGCCGCCATGGAGACGCAGATCAGCGCCAGCATATGCTGGAAGGAGCCCGTCATCTCCATGATGAGTACACTGCCCGTCACCGGCGACTTCACCACCGCCGCAAAATAGGCCGCCATGCCAAAGACGATGAGATTTGTCGCGTACGCGGGCTCCATGAGATGCAGGAAAAGTGCGAGCTGGCTGAACAGGGCCCCACCCAGCGCCCCCAGCACCAGCATGGGCAGGAAGATGCCGCCCGGCACACCTGAGCCAAAGCAGAGCATCGTGAAAAGAAATTTTCCTGCAAAGAGCAGCAGCAGAAAGAGCACGCTGTAATGCTCGGTAACCAGCGTGTCCACAAGCCGGTTGCCACCGCCCAGGATCTCCGGCAGTACAAAGCCCAGCACCGCAGCCGCCGCGAGCGGCACCAGGGGCCGCTGCCAGCCATGCAGCGGCGAGGCGTCATAACTGTCCAGAGAAAAGAGCAGCATGCGGTTGAAGCCCATGCCCAGCAGACCTACGAAGGCCCCCAGCAGTATCAGCAGCCCATACATGCCCATCGGCATGACCGCCAGCTCGCCCATATGGAACACCGGCTGCACGCCGAAGGCCAGCTGCGTGACCGCCGTCGCGGCCACCGTCGCGGCAATCGTCGCCATGAGCACCAGCGGGGAAAAGTTCTTCTGCAGCTCCTCCAGGCAGAACATCACACCGGCCAGCGGTGCGTTGAAAGCCGCCGCCAGCCCGGCCCCGGAGCCGGCTGTGAGCAGGAAGCGCTCTTCCGCCCGTGAGCGCTTCCGCCCGCGGCTCACGCCCTGCCCGATGCTCGCACCGAGCTGAACGCTCGGCCCCTCGCGGCCGAGCGAAAGCCCCATGCCGATAGCGAGCACACCGCCCAGGAACTTATAGAGCAGCACGCTCGCCCAGTGCATGTGCATCTTGCCAAGCAGAATGCCCTTGATCTGCGGAATGCCGCTGCCCGAGGAAAGCGGCTCGCGGCGCACGATGGCCGCGAGCAGGAAGGCCGCGAGCAAAAAGGCCGCGCCATACAGCAGAAACCAGCCCGGCTCCGCCGTGCGCAGCCAGTGATACGCCAGCCGCCGCAAATCCTCTGACCCCTCCAGCAGATAACGAAAGACCGCGATCAGCGCGCCAGTCAGTGCACCGATCAACAATCCCTCAAAAAAGAGGCGCAGTCGGAAATGGCGTTCATCCGCAAATATATCCATCGCCTGCAAAACCTTGCTGCGCATACAATCACCTCATTTGGGACCGTGTCCCCGATATTACCTGCAACAAAAAAGAGAGCCTCACGGCTCTCTTTGGATTACTCTGCAGTGAACGGCAGCAATGCGATATTGCGTGCACGTTTGATAGCAACGGTTACCTGGCGCTGATGCTTTGCACAGTTACCAGAGATACGACGCGGTAAAATCTTGCCACGCTCTGTAACGAAACGGCGAAGCTTTGCTACGTCCTTGTAATCAATCGTCTCTACCTTATCTACACAGAAGCTGCAAACTTTCTTTCTTGGTCTTCTGCCTCTATCACGTTTGATCAAGTCTATTCCCTCCTCTTAAAATGGGATTTCCTCGTCCGGGATGGAAGGACCAAAGGAGCTTGCGCCACCGGCCGGCGCTGCTGGTGCCGAAGACTGCGGTGCAGCGGCTGGCTGATAGCCACCCTCATGCTGCGGTTTCGAGCCCATGAATTCGATATCACTGGCTACGACTTCCGTCACATAACGCTTCGAACCATCCTGCGCATCATAGCTGCGGACCTGCATGCGGCCCTCCACTAAGATCTGACTTCCTTTAATCAAGTTATTCCCACAAATCTCGGCCAGCTTTTCCCAGGCAACAATCGGAATGAAATCCGCCGTCGGCTGCTGGTCACTGGCATTGCGGCTAAAGCGGCGGCTGACTGCGAGTGTAAGGGTTGCTACAGCCTTTCCAGACTGCGTATACCGTACCTCCGGATCACGCGCGAGCCGTCCTGCTAAAATCACCTTATTCATGGCAATTCCTCCCTGACCCTTGTATTATTCTTCTTCTGATTTTACGATCATGTGCTTGAGAAGATCATCGTTAATCTTCATTACGCGGTCAACCTCAGCTACGCAAGCCGGTTCGCACGTAACGTAGAGCAAGCAGTAGTATCCGTCTGTGCAATCTTTGATTTCATAGGCCAGACGCTTTTTGCCCCAACGATCTTCCTTATCAATTGTACCGCCGTTGTCCGTAATGAGCTTCGAGAACTTCTCAATGACAGCATTCGTAGCTTCTTCCTCTAACGGTTTTACAATGAATATGACTTCGTACTTTCTCACGAAATCACCTCCCTCTTTGGTCTTTGGCTCCCCTTTTCATGGGAGCAGGGAAGGTTCAAAATAAATTCAAACCTAACTGTCCTGTGACTAAATAATTATATCACCTTTATTTTTTATATGCAAGCAGTGAGACTATTTTATTTTCCTAATAAAAAGCCGCCCGCCGCCATCGCTGAAAATGGCCGTGGACGGCATCCCGTCAGATGATCTTCGTGGTCCAGCTCTCAATATTCCAGACCGCGTCGACCCAGTCTTCGTAAAATTCCGGCTCATGCGAGACCAGCAGGATCGTGCCCTTGTATTCCTTCAGCGCCCGCTTGAGTTCCTTTTTCGCCTCGACATCCAGATGGTTCGTGGGCTCGTCGAGCACAAGCAGGTTCACCGGCTTCTGCATGACCTTGCAGAGACGTACCTTGGCCGCCTCACCGCCTGACAGCACCATCATCTTGCTCGTGATATGCTCATTCGTAAGGCCGCAGGCCGCAAGGGCCGCACGGATCTCGAAGTTCGTCATGCCCGGATATTCCTCCCATACGTCCTCGATGGCCGTATGATCGTTGCCCTTCGTGGATTCCTGCTCAAAATAGCCCGGCTCCACAAAATCCCCGAGCTCGATCTTGCCGGAAATCGGCGGTATGATGCCGAGCAGTGTCTTCAACAGCGTGGTCTTGCCGAGGCCGTTCACGCCGCGCAGCGCAATCTTGCGGCCGCGCTCCAGCTGAATATCCACGGGATTCGTAAGCGCCGTATCGTAGCCGAGCACAAGCCGCTTCGCGTCAATCACGAAACGACCCGGCGTGCGGGCCTCCTTGAACTGGAAATGCGGTTTTGGCTTTTCCTGCCGCTTCTCCAGCACCTCCATCTTGTCCAGACGCTTCTGCCGGCTGTTTGCCATGCCACGGGTCGCCACGCGCGCCTTGTTGCGCTGGATGAAGTCCTCCGTGCGCTTGATTTCCTGCTGCTGCCGCTCGTAGGCCGCATCTTCCTGGCGGCGCTTGATGGCATACATCTCCTGGAATTTCTCATAGTCACCGGTGTAGCGGGTGATATGGGTATTTTCCACATGATAGATGACATTCGTGACGGCATTGAGGAACGGCACATCATGCGATACGAGGATAAAGGCATTCTCGTAGCTCTCCAGATAATTCCGCAGCCAGTGGATATGCTCAACATCGAGATAGTTCGTCGGCTCATCCAGGATCAGGATCATGGGATTCTGCAGCAGCAGCTTCGTGAGCAGCACCTTTGTACGCTGCCCGCCCGAGAGCTCATCGACCCTCTTTTCAAGGCCGATATCCCGCAGGCCCAGTCCGCCCGCAACCTCTTCGATGCGCGCATCGAGGCTGTAGAAGCTGTTCGCCTCCAGGATGCTCTGGATATCACCGACGTCCGCCATCATCCGGTCCATTTCCTCCGGCGAGGCCTCGCCCATCTTGTCATAGCAGGCCAGCATCTCCGCCTCGAGCTTGTACATGTCGTCAAAGGCCGTGCGCAGCACCTCCCGGATCGACTGCCCGGGCTGCAGCGCCGCATGCTGGTCGAGATAGCCGACCGTCACGCGGTTGGCCCACTCGATTTTTCCCTCATCCGGCGTGAGCTGACCCGTAATCATCGCGAGAAACGTCGATTTGCCCTCGCCATTCGCCCCTACCAGTGCCACATGCTCGCCTTTCAGCAGCCGAAAGGAAGCATCCTCAAAAATCGTCCGTCCGCCAAAGCCGTGGGATACATGCTCTACATTCAATATACTCATCTGACTCCACCTTTTCTAATCTATGAGCAATATTATAACGCAAGTGTTCAGGATTCCGCAACGCGGAATCCTGCCACTTGCAGAGGTGGAGGACATCTTTTTCCGAGTTATATAGAGCCTCTCTGCTTTTGACAATACGCAGAAAAAACTCCCCTGCAAAAATCACAGGGGAGAGCTTGTCAATCCTCCAGCTTTTTACCGTCACAGGAAATCGTTACAACCTGCCAGGGAATCATCTTTCCGCTGGCCTGCAGCGCCTGCTTCACGGCGTATTCGATACCGCCGCAGCAGGGAACCTCCATGCGCACGACCTTTACGCTCTTGATATCATTGCGCTCAAGGATGGCCGTGAGCTTTTCGCTGTAATCCACCGGATCGAGCTTCGGGCAGCCAACGAGCACGACATGTCCCTTGATGAACTCCGCATGGAAGTTCGCGTAGGCATAGGCAGTGCAGTCCGCCGCAATGAGCAACTTTGCGCCGTCAAAATACGGCGCGTTGATGGGAGCGAGCTGAATCTGCACCGGCCAGGTGCGCAGCTCGCTTTCCGCCGCGGCGGCGACAGGCGCCGCCGTCGGTGCCGGCTTTACCGTCTCGCGATGCAGCATGCGGGCCATGCTGCCCGGACAGCCATGAAAGGCCTGCGGGGCTTCCGGCGCCGCTGCGCTCCCATGTCCGCCCGTCTTTTTTGCCGCCATGCGGGCCTGTACCGCCTCATGGTCATAGGCCGCGGCCTCCCGCTCAACAATCTGGATGGCATCCGCCGGACAAGCCGGCAGACAGTCACCCAGTCCATCGCAGTAATCATCCTTTACGAGGCGGGCCTTGCCATCAATCATCTGGATGGCGTCCTCATGGCAGGCCTCGGCACAAAGGCCGCAGCCCGTGCATTTCTCTTCATCTATGTGTACGATCTTCCGAATCATGATTTTCTCCTTTGCTCAGCCGATCATCGTCTTGATATCCGATGCTACATCCGAAATGCCGCCGATGCCAAAGGTATCAACGAGCACCTTCGCGACATTCGGGGACAGGAAGGCCGGCAGCGTCGGTCCAAGGTGGATGTTCTTCACACCAAGGTACAGCAGCGACAGCAGCACGATGACCGCCTTCTGCTCATACCAGGCAATATTGTAGGCAATCGGCAGCTCGTTGACATCCGCGAGGCCAAAGACCTCCTTGAGCTTCAGCGCGATGAGCACGAGCGAATAGGAATCGTTGCACTGTCCGGCATCGAGCACGCGCGGGATGCCGCCAATGTCGCCCAGGCCGAGCTTGATGTACTTGTACTTCGCACAGCCCGCCGTGAGGATGACCGTATCCTGCGGCAGCGCCCTGGCAAATTCCGTATAGTAGTCGCGGGACTTCATGCGGCCATCGCAGCCAGCCATGACCACAAACTTCTTGATGGCGCCGGATTTCACGGCATCGACCACCTTGTCGGCCAGCGCGAATACCTGCGCATGCGCAAAGCCGCCCACAATCTGTCCCTGCTCCAGCTCCGTCGGTGCCGCACATTTCTTTGCGAGCGCAATGACAGCGGAGAAATCCTTTCTGCCATCGACCGCTTCGATATGCGTGCAGCCCGGAACGCCCGTAGCCCCCGTCGTAAAGAGGCGATCCTGATAGGAGGCCTTCGGCAGGACCACGCAGTTGGTCGTCATGACAATCGGCCCGTTAAAGGCTTCGAACTCTTCCTTCTGCTTCCACCAGGCATTGCCGTAGTTACCGACAAAATGCGGATATTTCTTGAAAGCCGGATAGTAATGGGCCGGCAGCATCTCGCCGTGCGTATAGACATCAACGCCCGTTCCGGCCGTCTGCTCGAGCAGCATCTCCAGATCCTTGAGATCATGCCCGGAGATCAGGATGCCCGGATTCTGGCGCACACCGAGATCAACCGCGGTGATTTCCGGATTGCCATAGGTCGTGGTATTGGCCGTATCAAGCAGCGCCATGCCGTCCACGCCGAACTTGCCCGTCTCCAGCGCCAGCGCCGTAAGCG
>CAZFPA010000094.1:0-6482 GCA_964520975.1 uncultured Selenomonadaceae bacterium
AATTGAATGCTAAGTTCCGCTAAATCAGAAAAACATCATTATTTATTTTTGTAAATAAGGCTATTTTAATGATGGAAGTTCTTTATCCAGTCTATTGCCTATTTTTGTGAGCCCATCCTTAATTGTTGCTTCCTCTGACACATAAAACAGTAATCCAATGGCTAACCCTATGCCATTATCTTTATCTCCTCTTTCCTTGATAACACCGTCAAAAACGGCTTTACCGGACGCTACGTTCCAAATGGTGATCTTGACTGGTATGCTTGCCGCGCACCATTTCTTAAAAAAAACTCCTTTAACCCCACGTGTGATTTCCACTTTCTGCAATTCAGTTTTGATTAGGTAGTCGGCTCCTGCCACACTTGCTGACTGCAGGAGCTGCTCTTGGGTCTTAGCCTTATCACTGACAGCTTCCTGCTCAGAAGATTTTTGAAATGGAATGATAGTAAATTGTTCTTTTGGATATTTTGCTGCATATTTGCTATTCATTGCTTCAGTCATATATTCGTGGGGATTCTTTAGCTCAGTGTTGTCGATGACTGGAAGAATGAGAATAGACGGAAGCTTGCTGGGTACTTCCGGAGTGTCTGTAGTCTCTGGAGCGGCTAATGCCACCGAAGAAGATAACAGAAAAACGAAACCCCACAATAAAAGTTTAGACGTGATTACGCTGAATTTTGTAAAATACATTTTACCCCTCCTATTTTAAAATTTAAATTTTAATAATATGACTAACTATTAAACAAAGCTGTTTCGTTTATTTAGGCAGACCCGGTTGGTCAGGCTTTGCTTTATACCAGGTGGCATACATTGTCGGTAGTACTAAGAGTGTTAATATGGTAGCAATAAAGATTCCGCCGGCAAGAGCTACGGCCATTGGTCCCCAAAAAACATTGGATACCAAGGGTATCATTGCTAAAATCGCTGCTGCGGCAGTTAGCATAATAGGTCGGAATCTGGTGACAGCCGCATTAATAATTGCATTCCAAAGTCCTTCTCCGGCCTTTAGATGCTGCTCTATCTGATCAATTAAAATAACCGAGTTACGGATGATAATGCCAGATAGTGCCAAAATCCCCAACTGGACTACAAACCCCATTGGTCTACCAGTCAATAGAAGACTCACACTGACGCCGATTATTCCTAACGGAGCAGTCAACAGGGTCATGATCATTTTGGGCATATTATGCAATTGAAGCATGAGCAGTGTAATGATAATTAGGATCATGATAGGAACAGGCTGCATTAGGAACCTTGTAGCTTTCATGCTGCTTTCCAAGGGACCGCCAATGTCGATGCTATAGCCTGGAGGAAGGGAAGAACGGATGTTTTTAAGATTTTCATAAGCCTGTTTGGTTGCATCATTGCCTAAAACACCTTCTGCTGTATTGGCCTGCAGTGTAATAGTTGGTTTTAAGTTGCGACGCCAGATTAAGCCGTCTTCGGCATCATAACTAATTTTTGCGATTTGATCTAAAGGAATATATTTGCCATTACCGATATGAATATTTAGATCTTTGAGTTGTGACAAGTCTTTGTGGTTGCCGGGATCAACTCTAAAAACTATACTCACCGTTTTATCCTGCTCACGAAATTCAGCAATTGCTGAACCTGATAACAAAGTCTGCAGGTTTGTGGCCAAAGTTTGACTATCGATGCCCAGCATTCGCGCTTTATCCTGATCGATGGCTAGATGCATTACTTTGTTTTTTTCATTCCAGTCCAAATTTAGGTCAGTCAAATTGCGGTTGGAAGCAAGCTGGGTTAATGCCTCATTGGCTATTTGGCGAACTTTATCATGGTCATAGCCACTGATGCGCAGCATGACAGGATAAGGAGTAGAAGGTCCTGTTTTGAGGAACTTGATATTGCCACGTACATTAGGAAATTCGTCGGCTAGTAGCTTATTTGCTTTGGTAGAAAGCTCATTACGTGCCGTTAAGTCCTTTGCTACAATGACAAATTGGGCATAATTTGTGTTAGGCAAGGTTGGGTCTGCAGTCAAAACAAAACGTGGGGCACCTTCGCCAACGTAATAGGTATAGTTGACAATGTTGGTATCTTCGGACAAATGCTGAGCAAACCGATTGGCTTCCTGTTCGGTCGCCTCTAGAGATGCGCCTTGCGGTAGTCGCATTTCGACGATGATTTCTGGACGAATTGATTCGGGAAAAAATTCCTGTTTTACGAGCCCCAGTAATGCGATAGAGCCAATAAAAGCAGTCAAAGTAGCGCCCAGAACTTTTTTTCGGTGTAGCAAGCACCATTGTAGAAGCTGCCTGAATAAATGGTAAAACCGAGTATTGTAAATGTTGTGCTCTTGATCTTGGCTGACTGAGGAAACCTTTAGTAATCTGAAACCCAAAAGAGGGGTTACTAGAACGGATACAAACCAGGAAATCAAAAGGGCAATGGTGATAACGGAAAAAATGCTGCCGACAAATTCAGACGCTGAACCTTTAGAAAAGCCAACGGGGATAAATCCAGAGCAGGTAATCAATGTCCCAGTCAGCATTGGAAAAGCTGTCGAGGTATAGGCGTAGCAGGCTGCATCAAAGCGACTCCAACCTTGTTCTAGCTTAACAATCATCATTTCAATGGCAATAATGGCATCATCAACCAAGAGACCTAAGGCGATAATTAGCGCACCGAGGGATATTTTGTGGAGATCGATGCCGAATATCTCCATGCAAATAAAAACGCCGGTAATTACCAAGGGAATGCACAGAGCGACAACAATGCCAGAGCGTATGCCAAGACTGATAAAGCTTACCAGCAGAACAATGCCTACGGCTTCCGCCAGTGACTTAACAAATTCGTCTATGGCTTCCTTTACGACTGAAGGTTGGTCAGCAACTGAATGCAGTTCCAGTCCCAGCGGAAGGTTTTTTTGTATCTGACTTGTTGTTTTATCAAGGTCATTTCCCAGGGTTAGGATATTCCCTCCTTTTTCCATGGATAAAGCCAAGCCGATTCCAGGATGGCCGTTGTAGAACATCTTAGAATTAGCTGGATCGCTATAACTACGATTAATCTTGGCAATATCACCGAGGCGGAATGTATGACCACCAGCCCGGATAGGCAGGGTTTTCAAATCATCCAAGTTTTCAAACATGCCGCTTATCCTTAAGTAAACATTATCAGACGTTGTTTCCAGCATTCCTGCCGCAGTCATGGCATTTTGCGCTTTGATGGCATTGGTAATATCACTCGGTGTTACTCCCAGTTGCGCTAATTTGGCGGTTTCGACTTCAACGTAGATTTTTTCTTTTTGTTCGCCGACGAGCTCGACTTTCTTTACACCAGGTATACCTAATAAATTTTGGCGAATTTTTTCTGCCTGCTCGCGTAACTCTTCATAACTATAGTCAGTACCAGTCAGAGCATAGATACAGCCATAAACATCGTCAAAACGATCATTAAAGAAAGGGCCTTCGATCCCCTGCGGCAATGAGCTTTTGATATCATTGACCATGTTGCGAATTTCCAGCCAAGTCGGACGAATCTGGCTTTCCATTACCTTATCGTCCTTTAGATAGACATAAATATAGGATTGCCCCGGTGAGGAATAGCTTTTAACATAATCAAGACCAGGAGTATCTTGCAGTTTTTTTTCGATTTTGTCGGTAACTTGTTCTTCCACCTGACGGGCAGTAGCTCCCGGCCAGCTAACGGATACCACCATCTGACGGATAGTAAAGTCGGGGTCTTCCATTCGTCCTAAGTTGTGGTATGAAAACATTCCCCCAAAAAAGATAAGTACAATAAAGTAGTAAACAAGGGATTTGTGCTTAAGAGCCCAGTCGGTCAGATTAAATTGCTTCATGAGTTATCACCGCCGATAGTGCGCACTTTTTGTCCTGGTCGCAATTTTTGTACACCTGCTGTTACAATGGTTTCACCTGGATTTAGTCCGGCAAGTATTTGGATTTGATTGCCGCTAAAATTACCCGTCTGAACGGAGCGTAAATTGACTACGTTGTCTTTTATTACCCATACCTCAGGAGAAGAGCCTGTCTGATACACTGCTGACAAGGGAATGGTCAGCGACGCTGTTTGCATTGCATTATTTATTGTAACTGCTGCCGTCATTCCTAGTTTTATTTCTTGCGGTGGGTTTATCAGGCTGATACGTACTTTATAGGTGCGGGTAGTAGCATCGGCCATAGGAGCAATTTCTCTGACTTTTCCTTCGACAGTCGTACTTGGTAAAGCCCAAAAGGCTACCTTAAACTGCGTTGCTTTACGAAGCTCTTCGATACGATTTTCCGGCACGCTGATTTCGATTTCTCGTTCACCGTCCTGTACAATAGTCAGTATCGTCTGTCCTGCACTAACCACTTGTCCGGCTTCAACGGAGATACTGGAAATAATGCCCGGCTGATCAGCATAGAGTAAGCTGTAGTTAAGCTGATTTACGCCTTGTGACAGTTGTGCAGAGGTTTGTTGAACAGAGGCGCTAGCAACCTCATATTCATTCTGATATTGATCAAGTTGCGCACGGCTGATCGCACCTTGTGCGTATAGTTGCTGATAGCGGGATAGATTGTTTTTAGCCAGTTTTAGTTGTGATTCAGCAGAATAGACTTGGGCTGAACTACTGTTCACTGTTTGCTGCAAATCTTTAGAATCAATTTGCATGAGAACTTCACCGGCGCGAACTGTACTGCCAAGTTCTATAAAACGTTTTGTTACTTTACCGCCGACTTGAAATGCTAGTTGTCTTTCAAAACGTCCGCGGACTTCTCCTGAATATATGTAGTCTTGCGCAGATGCGTTAGCGCCAATTACAGCGCTACGAACAAAAGGAATCTCTTCTGTGCCTGTTTGGATGGACCTGTGTTGATTCCATAGTATGCCACCGATAGTGCAAGATACTATGACTACTGTTGTCAATCCATAATGTAAAATCTTTTTTCGTGGTATATGTGGTAGCCAATTTAATTGTTGCATAAAAAGTTAACTCCTCCATTTCTTATTTTCTGATACAAGTTAATGATTACACGAATCTCAAAGACGATAAAAATAACGAATCGTTGAGATTCTGCAAACACTCTAGAAATCAGTTATGATATTTAATTATAAATTGGCTCTGTGTCATGAATATGGCAATATAATATATTCTTCATCCTGATGCTGACAAAAAAGTACAAGCTGCTTGAAACCAGCTTGTACTTTTTATTGAAGTATTATTTTAGACAGGGTATGCGAATAGTAAATTGCGTTCCCTCTTCTTTGATGCTATGTGCTGATATTGTTCCTCCCATAGCCTCAACTAGGCCACGGCTAATTGATAATCCAAGGCCATTGCCACCAGAAGAACGATTACGCGATTTATCGGTGCGATAAAAACGTTCCCAGATTAAAGGTAATTCTTCTTCAGAAATTCCATCCCCCTCATCGGAAACGCAAATATTCAATAAATCTTTTTCTTCCGTTAACTTCAGTCCAATGCGAGATTCCTCAGGACTATAGCGTATAGCATTACTCAGAAGATTATCGAGCACTTGCTCTAATCGCCCCGCATCACCCCAAATATACCGCTTATCGGTTTCCAATCGTAGTAAGAGAGAAAGTCTCTTTTCCTTTAGTAGTGGTTCGAGTTTATCAGCCTGATGCAATAGCAATTCCGCAACATCAATTTTCTCGCGTCGGATATGCATTTTTCCAGATTCCAGTTGTTCTGTATCCATAATATCATGTACTAAACGAGACATCCGGTCAGTTTCTGATAGTATTCTTTCCAAATAATCGGTTCTTTCTTGCTCATTTGTTGCAATACCATCAATTAACGCCTCAGTTGTTGCTTTTATGCAACTTAGTGGTGTTTTTAATTCATGGGAGATGTTAGCAAAAAAATTGCGGCGACTTTGTTGTGTCAGAAGAATAGAGTCCGCCATGGAATTGAATGTTTTACCTAATTCGCCGATTTCATCCTCACCGGTAAAACGGGTGCGACTGGCGAAATTGCCGCTGGAAAAGCGTTTGGCAGTTGCGGCTATGTCGGCAATCGAACGGGTTAACTTGCGCGACAGTAGCATTGCCAGGAGAAAAGAAGCGATAAGCCCGACGATGAATGGAAAAAAATAAAAGTTAATTACCCGTCTCAAAATTAAATAAATGGAGTCATCCGTGTAACAGGCTATGATCCTGCCGGGCTGATCTTTTATTGTTACGGGAACGGATAGAATAATAGCATCGATTGATTCGGGAGAGAAATTGATTTTGGTTGTGGATTTGCTATCCAAGTTCTGATAAGAATCAAGGCTTATATTTTCAGGAGGAGCCCCTTGAATAATATTCCCTTTTTCGTCTTCCAGCCAAATTGTTGCACCGATTGCGCTGCCTGCTGACTGCCATTCCCGCTGATCAGGAATATGGCCGTTTTTTAATTCTGCCGCAAAAAAATTAGCAATATTTCTAAGGCCGGAGGTCAAGAAGGTTTCTGTTTCTGTTGCGTGGCCTTCATATATGAAGAACAT
>CAZFPA010000095.1:0-6480 GCA_964520975.1 uncultured Selenomonadaceae bacterium
CTGCATTATTATTTTTGTAAAGCTCCAATTGGAAAACACAGCGGTCCGCTTTGGTAATGGATTGTGTAAACTCAAAGGGATAGCCGGAATCCAGGTTGGAAACTCTTGTGATGCGATAGCCTGCTGTTTTTACCCGGCATTCCAGTTGGGCAGCCTCTACTTTGCCGAGGACGATGGCTTCTATAGTTTCGGCTGCATGATAAAGGTTTAAGGAATACCGTTGAGACAAAATCTGGTATAGGGAATTTTTGCTGAAATCAATGGCTTCAATACCATTGCATAGATAGTACGGAATAAAGGTATCTTCCAAAAGAATAGGTTCATCGTCGGCACAGCGCAGCCGTCGCAGATGGAATACGGTGGATTGATTGGCGGGAAGCTTTAGCTTGGTCCTTATCGGCTCAATTGCATTTTCTACACTTGCTGTAAGAATGCGCGAAGTTGGAATCACCCCTAGTTCCCGCATGTTTTCTGTGAAATTGTAGAGATAATTTGCTGGCCGGTGCAGTTTGGGGCTGGCGATGAAGGAACCACGCCCACGATAGCGAACGATGAGGCCTTCTGAGGTCAGTTGCTCCATGGCCAGTCGTACCGTTGTACGACTGATATGGAGACAGGCACAAAGTTCGCCCTCCGTAATCACTTTATCACCGGGTTTCAGTTCACCGGATTGTATCATCATACGAAAATAAGCGATAAGCTGTTCATAAATTGGAATCGTTGCGCTTGGTGACAAATGAAAGGTGTCTTTGAAAAATGCTGAATCCAAAAATATCACTCCTTGCAAAGGCCTTGTTTTCTTTAGTATAGCAAAATCAATTGCAAAAGTCACTAAATGTATGATACAAATAACACAAATGGCATTGACATGAAGAAAAGAATGGTTTATATTAAATGTATGATACAAATGTAACAAATTAATGAAAAGGGGTATATTATTATGAAAAAACTTACCTGTAGAGCAAGTGAAATGAGTGCAAAAGAATTAGCGGCTTACATCGATTATTCTGTATTAAAGCCGGAATTCACTGAAGCGGAGATCATTGAACTGACGAAAGATGGCGCAAAGCTGGGCTGTGCAACAATCTGTATAAATCCCGGGTATATAGAGCTTTGTGCCCCTTATGTTAAGGGAACAGATACGATGCTTTGTCCAGTGACGGATTTCCCTTTTGGTACAAGTTCTACAGCATCTAGAGTGCAGCAGATTGAGCAGGCAGCAAAATATGATATCGTAAAAGAAGTTGATGTTGTTGCGAACTTTGGACTCATCCGCAGCGGAAAATACGAGGCAGTAACGACAGACCTCAGGGCATGTGCAGAGGCGGCACATCGTTTTGGTCGGGAACTGAAGGTCATTTTTGAGACAGATGCGCTGACTGAGGAGCAGATTCGCAAAACTTGCCATTGCTGTATGGAGGCAGGTGTTGATTTTGTAAAATCCAGTACCGGCTTTTTGACTGGACATGAACTCCAGGGAGCCAGTACGAAGGTCATCAAAATTATGATGGAAGAAGTTGGCGACCGGTGCAAGGTGAAAGGTAGTGGATGTATTCGTGATCGGGAGCATTTCCTGGAGCTCATTGATATGGGAATTGATCGTATGGGGGTGGGCTATCGTTCCGTGCCGATTGTGCTTGGGCTGGAGGAATAAGCCTTTTTGTAAGGAAGTATAAGGAATGGCTAGAAAGTTATAAGGTGAATTAAAGAAAACACTGATGAAGTACGCATTTCGACGGAAAAATCCGTCAGAGTGCTGTGATTTTCATCAGTGTTTCTTTTTGTTTAGAGAAAAATGCTTCTTCTTGGTATCAAGCTGATTTTTCCTGGAATATCTTGGATAGTGTGCTGACAAATCAATTTTCCGTTGGCTGTGCCGGCCCCTTCAGCATGAGCTGATAGAATACGAGATCCAGCCAGCGGCCAAATTTGTAACCGGCTTTCTGGATGGTGCCGGTTCTAATGAAGCCGAGGGCTTCATGAAGGTGGATGCTGCCTTCATTCTGGGAGTCAATGCCGGCGACCATGGTGATGTATTCGTGTTTTTCCGCATCGGCAATGAGTGTTTGCATGAGCTTTCGGGCGATGCCCAGGCGGCGGAATGCAGGATGGACATAGATGGAATGCTCTACCGTGTATTTATAGGCGGGCCAGTTCCGGAAGCTGCCATAGTCGGCAAAACCCGCGATCTGGTCTTTTTCTTCGGCAACAAAAAGCGGATAGCCGGCAGACTGCAGCTGTTCAAACCACAGGGTACGCTCATCCAGTGTATGGGGTATGTAGTCGTAGATGGCGGTGGTATGAAGGATGGCATCATTGTAGATGGCCAGGATGGCGGGCAGATCCTCTCTGGTGGCTGTTCTGATCATGAAATCATCTCCTGCGCTTTATTTTAATTGTTGTGCATGTCTCTGTAAAGACAGATATATCCGTACTGCGGAGAGGAAACAAAGAAAAAATATTTAGGAGGGCTGTAATGAATAAGCCTTTTTGACGTATAAAATACGTAGGCACTATATTTTTATATATTTGGACGTTTGAGAGGAGAAAATGTATGCGCTTTATCAAAAGAGGGCTTGGAGCCATGCTTGGGATGGTCCTGATGGTGGCGTCGATGCCAATGGCTTTTGCCAAAGATTTCACCGTACAGCTGCCGGTGACGGAGTCGACGGCGATTCCTTCGCTGAAGGACGATTTTTATTTGTATACGGATGGAGCGTGGATAAAATCGGCAAAAATACCGAAGGATGACATGAGCATCAGTGATTTTACCCTGGTGAGCGAGCGGACCAGACAGCAGCTGTTGGGGATTACCAAAGAGGCGGTAGAGAATCGGAGCCGCTATTCCGCTCATTCGGACGAGGCCCGGATTGCGGATCTTTATGCCTGTTTTATGGATCAGAAGGGGCGTGAAGCAGCAGGGCTTGATGCGTTAGCTGAGCCGCTGAAAAGGATAGATTCGGCAAAATCAATCCAGGAATATGCGAATACCATGGCATCAATTGCACGCAATTACTTTATGGATGGCGGATCGCTGGGGAGCTTTGAAGTCATCAATGATCCTATAGACAATGATAAATATGTTGTGGTATTTGGGGAACCTTCTGCTGGCTTAGGGAAGGAGTCTATGCTGGATGCGGGGAATTCGCAGAATCAGAAATATTATAAGGAACATATCCGTGATATCCTGCTGCTTTATGGCCGGTCGCCTGCGGTTGCCGAAAAGGAAGCAGCGGATGTTTTTGCGCTGGAGATGGATATGGCAAAGCATTCTCTTTCCCTGGGAGAGGAATCGAATCTGTCGAAAAGTATACATTGCCTGGATTTTGCAGCTGTCCAAAAGCTTTACAGCAATCTGGATGCGGCGGCTATGCTGAAGGCTGGCGGCATTGGGCCGGATAACGGTATTCATCGTTGGTACGTGGGGGATCTGGATGAAATTACCCGATTCAATGAATTGTGCAAACCGGAATTGCTGCCGACTCTGAAAGCCCAGGCTATTTTTAATATACTTTCCGGCAATTCGATGGCATTGCCCCAACAGTATGACAAAGAGTCCTGGGATTATGTCCAGCACACCAATGGGCTGCAGGCTGCTATGTCAGCTGAAAAAAGGATTGAAATGCTGAATGAATCCGTCTTGAGCCAGTCCTATGGCAGGGTGTACGCAGCCCGTTATGTGGATCCGCAGCGAAAGAAAGCCTTTCGGGCCTATCTGGATATTGTCATGGCAAAGCATAGAAAAAATTTGGAAAATCTGGATTGGATGAGTGCGGAAACTAAGCGGCAGGCAATCTATAAGCTGGATCACATGGCCATTCATATCGGTATGCCGGATGCCTGGCCGGCCTATATAGATCAGTATGTCGTTAAGCGTCCGGAGGATGGCGGTTCCCTTATGGGCAATATCATGGCATTGAGAAGGCTTACTGCGGATTATAAGTATTCGCTGATTGGACAGCCTGTCCGCAGGGATACCTGGGAGGACGGTACAACAAGTGAAGTCAATGCATTTTACAATGTGATGAACAACAGCATTAACTTCCCCATACCTATTTTGCAGGAACCATTTTTTGATCCAAAAGCGGATTTTGAGACGAATCTTGGCGGCATCGGCGTGCCGCTGGCTCATGAAATCACCCATTGCTTTGACAGCCTGGGAGCTCAATACGATGCGCAGGGACGGCTCCGTAACTGGTGGACAGATCGTGACTATGCGGAATTCAAGAAACGGCAGGAAAAGGTTGTGGCCTACTATGAACGTTATGTGCTGCCGGATGGCAGACGCACCAATGGGGAACAGACGCTGGGAGAAAATATTGCGGATTTAGGCGCCGTCTCCTGTCTGACAGAGATTGTTGGCCACGATCCGGAAAAGCTTCGCAAAATGTATACAAAATATGCGTCTGTATGGCGGAGCAAGTTAAATGATATAGCACTGCGCCAGTCAATTGATGATGATATACATGCCTTGGATTATGTCCGGGTGGATGCGGTGCTGAGTGCAACGGATGGCTTCTATGAGGCTTTTGATATCCAGCCGAAGGATGGGATGTATGTTCCGCCAGAGGAAAGGGTTAAAATTTGGTGAGCTGCAAGCAGGAATTGAGGAGATATAACCATGACAGACAAGAAGGAATTGCCGGCCTGCCCGGTGGAGACAACGCTGCTTTTGATCAGTAACCGTTGGAAGGTTCTTATCCTGAGGGATTTACTTGCAGGGACAAAGCGCTTTGGCGCATTAAAGAAAAGTGTGGGGAATATTTCACAGAAGGTGCTGACCAGCAACCTTCGTTCCATGGAGGAAGACGGGCTGTTAACCCGGCAGATTTATCCGGAGGTTCCTCCCCGGGTGGAATATACTCTTACACCGCTGGGCCAGAGTCTGAAACCTGTATTGGATGCAATGTGTGACTGGGGTACTGGCTACAAACAGCAGAATGCCGCTGAATAAGCAGATAGGATGGCGAGAAAGAAGAGGTCCGAATGGAACAGCATACTTTATTTGAAAATGATGTACCCCAGCCTTTGGCGGCGCGGCTCCGCCCGCAGAACCTGGAAGAATATGTGGGGCAGACCCATCTTCTGGGCAAGGGAAAGGTGCTGCGCCATCTGATTGAACAGGACCAGATTTCTTCCATGATCTTTTGGGGGCCGCCAGGGGTAGGTAAGACCACTTTGGCACGGATTATAGCGAATCAGACGAAGGCGGCATTCATCGATTTTTCTGCGGTGACCAGCAGCATCAAGGATATCCGGGCGGTCATGCAGAAGGCGGAGCAGAATCGTCAGTATGGTGAGAAGACCATTGTTTTTGTCGATGAGATCCATCGCTTCAATAAAGCCCAGCAGGATGCGTTTCTGCCGTTTGTGGAAAAGGGAAGTATCATTCTCATCGGGGCAACGACGGAAAATCCATCCTTTGAAATCAATGGCGCACTTTTGTCGCGGTGCAAGGTCTTTGTTCTACAGGCATTGCGTACAGAAGAACTGATAGCGCTGTTGCAGCATGCGATCCGGGATGAACGGGGCTTTGGGGAGAAGAAAATCAAGATTTCGGAGGATATGATCAGGGCGCTTGCGACCTTTGCCAATGGCGATGCAAGGACTGCGCTGTCCACTTTGGAAATGGTTGTGCTGAATGGCGATGTATTGCCAGACGGCTCCATTGAGGTCAGTGCTGAGAACCTGGAGCAGTGCACAGCCAAAAAGTCGCTGCTGTACGATAAAAATGGAGAAGAACACTATAATATTATTTCTGCCCTGCACAAGTCCATGCGGAATTCAGATCCCGATGCGGCCGTCTATTGGCTGGCCCGAATGCTGGAGGCGGGGGAGGACCCGCTGTATGTAGCGCGCCGCGTTACCCGGTTTGCCAGTGAGGATATCGGGCTGGCGGACCCGCGGGCCCTGGAGATAGCAATCGCGGCGTATCAGGCCTGTCATTTCATCGGCATGCCGGAATGCAGCGTGCATTTGACGGAAGCGGTTGTCTACATGGCACTGGCACCTAAATCCAATGCGCTGTACATGGCTTATGAAAGCGCGAAAAGGGATGCCGTTTCCCAATTGGCGGAGCCGGTTCCACTGACCATTCGCAATGGAGTGACCAAGCTCATGAAGGAAATCGGTTATGGGAAGGGCTACCAGTATGCTCATGAGGCCAAGGAAAAGCTCACCGATATGCAGTGCCTGCCGGATTCGCTTTTGGGCCGGGAGTATTATTGCCCCACAGAACAGGGGGTAGAGGTCCGTTACAAGGAACGGCTTTTGCAGATCAAGCAGTGGAAGGCCGCGAGAAGGCGGCAGCACAGGACGGAAAAATAAAATTTTTGAAAACACAATTAGATCCATTGTAAATAATGGATCTAATTTGCGTTATGGCGGAAAATATAAAGGTGAAAATTATATTTTTGACGAATTAAGATACAAATAGACGCATTTTTGTGTACAAAATTGAAAAGCGTGGATTTTCCATGG
>CAZFPA010000096.1:0-6467 GCA_964520975.1 uncultured Selenomonadaceae bacterium
ATTTTATCGGCAGGCGGGTATTCGTTTGTAAACAGCAAGGCCTTTGGGCATAAACCGGCAGGTGAGCGGCTGGCGCGGATACAGGCATCGCCTCATTATCAGGATGGGCAGTTCGTGTGCCTGGAGCCAGTAGGCGATATCATGGAAAATAACGATGAGGCCCATGAAGGACGCCTTAAAGCGACCTGGAAATTCCTGTTCGGCGATAAAACCGGGCTGGTTCCCGGGCAGCCCATGCTGTCGAAGAAGACGGAGCTGCAAAGTCTGCCCCGGGACGAGGATGTTGTCATCTGGATGGGACATTCGACGTTTTATATACAGCTGGCCGGGCGGCGGATTCTTTTGGATCCGGTGTTCAGCAGCTATGCTTCTCCGGTATTTTTTGTCAATAAGGCCTTTCCCGGCAGCAATGTTTATGCAGCTGCGGATTTTCCGGATATCGATGTGCTGCTGATGTCCCATGATCATTGGGATCATCTGGATTACCCGAGTATCATGGCCTTAAAACCGAAGATAGGGGAAATTGTCTGTCCGTTGGGCGTTGGTGCCTATTTTGAGCAGTGGGGCTTCAGCCTGGACCATATCCATGAGGAGGATTGGTTTACGGAAGTGAAGCTGGCGGCTGATTTCAGTGTACATGTATTGCCGTCACAGCATTTTTCCGGGCGCTTCCTGGAACAGAACAAGACCCAGTGGGCCGGCTTTGCCCTGGCAGCAGCGGGGAAAAAGATATTCTGCAGCGGGGATGGCGGCTATGGCGGTCATTTCAAACAGATCGGGAAGCAGTTTGGCGGTTTTGATCTTGCCATCATGGAAAATGGACAGTATAACAAGCAGTGGCATCGCATCCATCTGCTGCCGGAGGAAACGGCACAGGCTGCTGAGGATGTGCAGGCAAAGGTAGTCATTCCCGCGCATAATGGAAAATTTGCCCTGTCTACCCATACCTGGGATGCGCCCTATCGGGAGCTTGTAGCGGCCAGTCAGGGGCGCAGCTATACGCTTGCGACGCCGGAAATCGGCGAGGTCGTTGAGCTTGGCAGGTTGTCGGTGCCCCTTGCTCATTGGTGGGAAACTATGGAATAGTTGCAGGCTTTACGGATACATAAACAGGACTGCTGCACGTAAGTGATTTTCACTTTGGCAGCAGCCCTGTTTTATATTGTTTGACAAGAAAAGCCGGGCGGTATTATAATTATCTCAATGAATTAACTAGTTAATTCATGTTTTTTTGTTTGGCTGATTAACTAGTTAATTATATTTTATCTATTAAGTTAACTAGTTAATTTAAAATCAGAATGAGGAATAGAAAGGATTTTTAGTATGCAGAATACAAAACTTTGGTCAAAGGATTTTATAGCATTGGTCATGACGAATGGCTTGCTATTTGCCAGCTTTCATTTTTTGCTGCCGACGCTGCCGATGTATGCGGATCATTTGGGAGCTACCGGGACAGAGATAGGTTTGATTGGCGGAATTTTTGGCTTTTCAGCTATTTTTATTCGTTTATTTACAGATATAGGGGTACGGGTCCTAGGGAAGAAGAATAGCCTGTATGCGGGCTTGTTTTTATCGATTTTGGCCACAATGAGTTATTTTATTTTTGATTCTATAGATGCGATTATCCTGGCACGTGTAGTACATGGCTTTGGTTTTGGACTCAGCACAACTTTTGCAACGGCAATTGCAGCGGATGTCATTCCGGCGGCCCGGCGCGGAGAAGGCGTTGGATACCTTGGCCTTGGCAGTACAGCAGCTATGGCACTGGCGCCAGCGCTGGGACTTAGTATGTTATTGGATCTCGGGCCGGGCGTATTGTTTACATTCTTGGCGGTGATGAGCCTGCTTGCTATAGGTACTGCCAAAGTATGTTCTGAAACGGAAACTGTTCCTGCGCTGCCCGTACCCGCAGTGCATTCTTCCGTACACAACCGCTTGTTTGAAGCCGGTACAGGAGTTCCGGCCGTGCTTACAATCCTTTTTGGCGCAGCTTATGGGAGCGTAAATACTTTTATCGCTATGCTGGCCAATGAAATTGGTATTGATCATGCCGGATTATTTTTTGTGGTCGGGACCCTGTTTATTTTCATTTCTCGTCCCTTTGGTGGGCGGCTCTTTGATCGTAAGGGGCCATTTTTTGTTATTTTGCCGGGGAGTATTTTTTTTATTGTAGCATTGGTATTGATTTTTATGGCGATGTCCCTGCCGCTCCTGCTGTTGGCTTCCGTATTTTATGGATTTGGCGGTGGGCTTTTGCTGCCAGCGCTGATGACATGGATGCTGAACATGGTACAGGCAGATCGCCGCAGTGCTGCGGGGGCTACTTTTTATAATATGCTGGATATTGGTACGAGCAGCGGTCTTATCCTGCTTGGCAGTCTGGCTGGAAGTATTGGTTATGCGGCGATGTATCGATATGTTGCGGTTATCATGGTCGTTTTTGTTTTGTTCTTTTTGCTGCAGAATCATTTTCATAGACGGAATCAGGTACAGGAGCCGGAGGAAATATGATAGAAGCCCGCTGCTTTTTACGGCAGCGGGTACTTCTTTGTATGTAAATATCCCGGTTGTGGTGGGCAGCTGTGCTAAAAAAGGAAAAATGCTGATTGGTAGGATTTCCCATAGAAAAATATTGAACAATGGCGGTATAATAAGAACAGGTTATGGAAAGGGTGTGGTTGTTATCGATAGTTTACTTGCCAATTCTATGTATTCGGAGGATCACCTTGTACAGCAGATGTGTCAAACGACGCGAGCATTTTCTAAAACATTAAACAATCGTATCTGCTGGTCCGGGGTTTACAACTCAGAATGGACAATCCTTAGGCAGGTCCGGGACCATGATGGAATTTCACAGCTGGAGCTCAGTGAATATCTGGGGGTGGAGCCAGCGGCAATTTCTAAAACTTTGAGCAAATTAGAGCAAAAACATATTATTGAGCGTTATCATATGAAAAATGGCCGGGGTAAGTATATATCGATGACAGCGGCAGGGCATTGTCTGTGCAACCAGCTTGATCAGCCGGTAGCAGAGCATCGTCATCAGGCTTTCCAGGGATTTTCCCAGGAAGAATGTGAACAGCTTTTTGTCTTTATGCAGCGCATTTATCATAATATCATGGAATAAAAAGCAATTTAAATGGGTGTTTAAGCAAAAAAAAGGGCTGTTATCAAAAAAATCACTTCATGCGATAGCGGCATGAAGTGATTTTTCGTAAGGGGTATTTTCATTTTGTTTAGAGCAGGCTGTGACGGAGCTCTTCGCCGCTTTTGGCGGAGAGGTAGGCTGGCGGTACGTCCAGTACGGTCTTACAGCCGGTCTGTCCTTCCTGTGCCAGACGATAGGCAGCCCGGGCGTAGGCGATGAGGACGCTCGTAGTAAATTCCGGATTGGAGTCCAGCTTCAGATTGAATTCGATGATATGATTGTGTTCCAGCTGTTGGCCGGTTTTTCCTGAACGGATGACAAAACCGCCGTGAGCCAGGCCGCTGTGATTCTTCTGGAGTTCCTCTTCGCTGATGAAGTGAACGGTCGTATCATATTCATCGAAGTAGTTCGGCATGGTTTTGATTTCCTGCTCGACCCTGGCGGCATCGGCGCCCTCATCCAGTACAACAAAGCATTCGCGCGTATGCTTTTGGCGGGTCGTAAGCTGGGGATTTGCTCCGGAACGGACCGCGGCGAGAGCGCTTTCGACCGGAATGGTATACTGCTTGGCGTCCTTTACACCGGCAATACGGCGGATGGCGTCAGAATGGCCCTGGCTGACGCCCTTGCCCCAGAACGTATAGTCTTTGCCGGCAGGCAGGATTGCGTTGCTGTACACGCGAGCCAGCGAAAAGAGGCCCGGGTCCCAGCCAACTGAAATGATACCGATATGGCCGGTCGCTTTTGCGGCCTGATCCACAGCCGCAAAATGCTCGGGGATGCGGGCGTGGGTATCAAAGCTGTCTACCACATGGAACAGCTTGGCAAACGCGGGGGTCTGTACCGGCAGATCCGTTGCACTGCCGCCGCAGAGGATCAGGACGTCGATTTTGTTCTGCCAGTTTGCGGCCTCGTCCGCATGTACGACGGGCACGCCAGGCGTGGCAATCTTTACACTTGCCGGGTCACGGCGGGTAAAGACTACGGCCAGTTCCATGTCATCATTTGCTTTTACTGCACATTCTACGCCGCGGCCAAGATTGCCGTAGCCCAGGATACCGATTCGAATACTCATTGGGAAACCCTTCCTTGTCTGTTGATATTTCTATTTATAACTCGGAACAAGATGATTTCCACCTCGCTGAAACACTGATGGGAAGGATTGCGCAAAGCGAAATCCTGAACAGTGGCGTTATAATAGATCATGGGCCTACTATAACATAGATTTTATTGGATGACCATAGCAATTCCTGCGCATCACCGTGGCGCATCTTTTGCAATGAATAATAAAAAAGATGGTATACAGTGCTGACTGGACCTGGGATGATTTCGCTTGCGCAATATTGAATAATTGCGTTATAATAAAGCCGTTTGTTATGGGACGGGAGCCGTCCTGATGCGTGTGAGTTCTGAAAATATTTATCGTATAGAGGGAGATGTTCTATCAAACAATGGAGACCACGATTATAGGCATCGCAGGAGGAACTGGTTCAGGTAAATCAACATTTACCAATCGGTTAAAAGATTTTTTCGGAGATAATATAACGGTCATTTATCATGACAATTATTATAAGCCCCATGATGATCTGCCCTTTGAAGAGCGGCAGCACATCAATTACGATCATCCGGAATCGTTGGAGACAGATCTTTTAGTTGAGCACTTACAGCAGCTGAAGCAGGGGAAAAGCATCTCCTGTCCGGTCTATGATTTTACCAGGCACACGCGTTCGGATAAAGTGAAGACCATCCAGCCGAATTCGGTGATTGTTGTGGAAGGTATCCTGATTTTACAGGATGAACGGCTGCGGAATCTCTTTGATATCAAAATCTTCGTGGAGGCCGATGCGGATGAGCGCATTCTGCGCCGGGTCCTGCGGGATATCAATGAACGGGGCCGGGACCTGGAAAACATTATTGAACAGTATCTGACGACGGTCAAACCCATGCATTATCTTTATGTCGAGCCGACGAAGAACCTTGCGGATATCATCATCAACAGCGGCATGAATGATATCGCCTTTGATGTGATCCAACGGAAGGTGCAGGACCTCTTGGAGCATGGGGCTGCAGCTAAGCGGTCATAACGGTAAATGAATACAGCAGCGGTTCCCGGATTGGGCCGCTGCTATTTTTATTTCTGATATTTCGTGCACGCTGTACTGATTTAGGGGTAGGTTAACTGCCGGGGATTTGCAGAAAGACAAATGTCTTGAAGGAGAATATAAAAGATGATTATAAATACCGGCGGGCGGACCGATACCGTCCAATATTATACGAAATGGCTGTTGAAGCGTTTTGCGGAGGGCTATGCTTATTCGCGGAATCCGCTTTTTCCCAATAAGGTTACCCGTTATGAGCTGACACCGGATACGGTGGACTGTGTGCAGTTCTGCTCCAAAAACTATGAGCCTATACTGGGGGAACTGCAGCCTATCCTTCGTCGCTTCCCCACGTATTTTCATTATACGATCACCGCTTATGGCAAAGATGTTGAGCCCGGAGTGCCCGATATTGAAAGAAGCATGGATACCTTGAAGCGGCTTTCGGCGATTGTGGGAAAACAGCGATTGGCCTGGCGCTATGATCCGGTGCTGCTGACGAAAAAGTATACGGTTCACAGGCATCTGGAAACCTTTGCCTATATGGTCGGGGAATTAACTCCCTATATTGATCGCTGCATTTTTAGCTTTGTGGAGATGTATAAGAAGGTGGAGCGCAATATGCCGGAACTGATCTTGCTCACAGAGGCGGACAAGGAGGAACTGGCCCATGGCTTTGGGACCATTGCCGGCCGGGCGGGGCTTTATCTGCAGACCTGTGGTAACAATGGGGATTATTCCGCCTTTGGTATCCATGCCTCGGGCTGTATGACACTGGATATGATCGGGCAGGCCAATGGTATCGAATTTCGGCCGTTGAAGCATAAGGGGATGCGGCAGGGCTGTCACTGCATCGAAAGTCGTGATATCGGAGCCTATGATACCTGCCTGAATGGCTGTAAATACTGCTATGCGAATAAGCGTCCCGAGAAGGCACTTGAGAACTATAAGTATCATGATCCGGATTCGCCGCTGCTGCTGGGGCATCTGAAGGAAACGGATGTTGTGCAGCAGGGGGCACAGAAGAGTTTTCGTAAAAAAGTGGAGGAGATAAGCCTGTGGTAATCAGGGAAATACAGACGAAAGGGTGCTGACAAAATTAAATCTGCCGGTCACTTGTGGAAAAGGCTGATAGGAATGATTTCGCGTTGCGAAATATTAAACCATGACGTTATAATGAAAATATATGGAAAATAAAAAACTTGTATTCATGTGAGGAG
>CAZFPA010000097.1:0-6448 GCA_964520975.1 uncultured Selenomonadaceae bacterium
GCGGGACAGTGCCGCCTCCATGCTGCTTTCAATCTGCTGATTGAAGGCCATATGCTCCTGCAGCGAGGCGTCAAAGAAGCGGACCGGCCTGGCCTCATGCGCGGCCAGATCGGCACAGCTCATGGCCTCGGATATCGACTGCTGCCGGCCGGCGAAATAGCAGATACCTGCCTGCAGCGAAATCCGCGCCGACAGCTCTCCAATCGTCATGTATTCGTTCTTTTTCAATATGCCCCAGATATGGTTCTCAAGCAATTCCTTCTGCGGCTCACGGCACAGGCAGACCAGCTGCCCCGCGCCAGAGCGCGCGCCTACCGCACAGACCCAGCCTGCCCGCTGCAGGGCCAGACCGATTTTGCGCAGCATGGCGGCCACTGTTTCCCGCCCGTAGGTCCCGACCAGGATATCCATCCGCCGCAGCGCAAATACGACAATCGACAGCTCCGCATGCCTCGCCGCAGGCAGCTCGGCCAGCACATTCGAAATTTCCCTTTCGAGCCAATGGCGGTTATTGAGCCGCGTCCCGCTGTCTGAATAGGCCATCTTACGCACGTCCTCCATGTGGCGGCGACGCATGCGCAGCATGTATAGGAGCAGCAGACAGATCACGCTGCCCGCCGCAAAAATCCCGGCCAAAAAATGCAGCGGATAGGTATAGACGAGCGCAAACAGGCTCTTGGACTGCTCCGCATTCGCCAACGCCTCATTGCTGATATTCTGCATGGTGTTGACATCCAGATGGTTGATTTCCTTATCGATGATGCGCAGCAGCAACGGACTGGCCTGCTGCGAAACCCCTACGGACACATCATGCGAAAAGGCTGTATCCCCGCGCGCCATGAGATCCGGATATTTTCCCTGCCAGATATTATACTGGGCAACCGTCGTCTTGACGTAGGTCACGTCTGCCTGGCCCTCGCTCACAGCACGCAGGCACGCATCGACGGTATCGAAATAAATCCGCTGCGCCTCGCCCGGATACATGGGCTCCACATGCGCATGCGTAAAGAAGTTCCCCGTGATACAGGCTACCCGCGGCACCTCCGGCAGCTGCCCGATGCGCCGCGTCACGGCTGTATAGCCAAGATTGATATAGGGCGCGGAGATATTGAGCCCATGTGCATCTCCCCAGCTGTAGTCACTGTAGACATTCAGGAGAAAATCCGCTTCGCCGTCCTGCATGCACTGGAAGGCCTCCGTGTCCGAGCCGGCCGTCACGATCTCAATCGGGATACCCAGATCATCAGACATGCGCTGCACGAATTCCGCCAGAATGCCGCGGAAGGAATCCCCTTCAAAATAGGAAAACGGCTTTTCTCCCGGCACGACCAAAGCCCGCAGCACCTGCTTATCCGTCAGATAGCTGCGCTCTTTGGCCGAGAGCGCCAGCGGCGCCGAATAATGCGCCATATAGTACTTGTAGGAAAGCCGCCCCATCAGATGCGGATCGTTTACAGCCAGTGCGTCCGCCGCCAGATCGAGCTGGCGCAGCAACACTGTATTGCCCTTTTTCACCACAAAGTAAATGGGCTCAGCATCAAAGCCAACAGCGGCCGGCGCATAGCCCTGATAAAGGCTGTCCGCCAGGAAACCGTCGATGGTCCCGCGCCGGTAATCCGCCAGCATGCTGTTGATGGAATCGTAGGGGTGCTCCTGATAGGTAAAGCCCTCCTCCTTTGCCAGCACCGGCAGTTCCCTGCTCTTATATTCACGCACCAGATAGCCAAGGTTCAGTTCTCTCCCAAAAGTAGAAAAGCTCCGAATATCCTCCGTGCCGCCGCGCAGAAAAACCATTGAAATCTCATGTCCCATCGGCAGGCGCGCATATTCCATGCTCTGCTGCCGGTCAGCCGTCTTCACCAGTCCGGGCATCACATCGATGGAACCGTCCTGCAGCCAGTCCATGCACTGCTCCCAGGAACCTTCTACATATTCACATTTGAACCCCGCATAATGGGCCAATGCCTGCATATAATCATAATTATAGCCGCTATAATACCCATTCTCATCCTTTTCTGTATAACCGGAAATCATGGGAATCCCGATGCGCAGTTCCTGTGCCGCAGCCGTGGTTCCCGGAAGTCCCCATATAGAAAGGCATACAACAATCGCCAGCAAATACCTGCCCAATTTCATCCCAATTCGCTCCTAGCCGGGAAATTTCTACCATGATAAGTAAAATACAATACTCCCTCAATAGTTCATATTCGCGACGGATTCCGGACTTCCTGCCCCTCATCCATCAGCAAAATAAAAAATATAGGAGGCACCCGATGGATGTCTCCTATAGAATAAGCAAAACTAAAACCCCAAGGCCTTAAAGTGCCTTATAAAGGTATTCCTTGATGGCGTCGCCATCCTCAAGCTTCATGACTTCATTGAGGATACGGCCGGCATCCACCGAGCTTACCGAACGCAGCTTTTCCTTAACCTTTGGAATGGACGGTGCGCTCATGCTGAGCTCGCTGATGCCCATCGCCATGAGCAGTACCGCCGCATAGGGATCGCTGGCCATTTCACCGCACATGCCGACCCAGATGCCCTGGGAGCGGCCGGACTGAATCGTCCGCTGCACGAGCTGCAGCACAGCCGGATTGAAATGGTTATAGAGGTAGCTCACATTGTGATTGACACGGTCGACCGCGAGCGTATACTGCACGAGATCGTTCGTACCAATGCTGAAGAAGTCCACATACTTGGCAAGTACCGGCGTCATCACTGCAGCTGCCGGTGTCTCGACCATGATGCCCACCTGGACGTCATCGGCGTATTTCTTGCCCTCCTGGGCCAGTTCCACCTTCGCGGCCTCAATGAATTCCTTGACCTTCAGGATCTCGGCTACATTGATGACCATCGGCACCATGATTGCAGCCTTGCCATAGACGCCCGCCCGCAGAATAGCCTTGAGCTGCGGCATGAAAAGGTCACGGCGCTGCAGGCTGATGCGCACGGCGCGCCAGCCGAGGAACGGATTGTCCTCTTTCGGTACATTGAGGTAAGCCAGCGGCTTATCTCCACCGATATCCATTGTGCGGATGACGCAGAGCTTTCCATTGCAGGACTCAACCGCTTCCTTATAAGACTCGAACTGATCGTCCTCCGTAGGAACATCCTGCCGTCCCATGAATACGAACTCGGAACGGAAGAGGCCAACGCCCTCGCAGCCATACGGAATTGCCGCTTTTACATCCGCCGGCAGGCCGATATTCGCCATGAGCTCGACCCGCACACCATCGGTAGTCACAGCCGGCAATGATACCAGGCTGGAATAGTACGCATTCATTTCCTGCTGCTTCTTGATCTTCTCCTGATAGGAGGCAATGATCTCCTCGGTCGGTTCGGCCACGATCTCGCCCGTATCTCCATCAAGAATGACCCGGCTGCCATCGTCAATATTCTCGACCATCGGTCCAAGACCTACCACCGTAGGAATGGCCCGGGCCTTGGCGATGATGACGGCATGACAGGTCGTAGAGCCCTGCCCCAGGATGACGCCGGCGATTTTATCCGTCGGGATGTTCGCAATGACCGACGGCTCAATCTCATGGCCGCAGAGAATCACTGCCTCTTCACCCAGCTCGGGGTCCTTGACCCCCAGGATGTATTTTGCGATGCGCTTGCCGATATCGCGGATATCGACAGCCCGCTCGCGGAAATATGGATCATCCATCTGCTCGAACATTGCGGCTGTATCTGCCGCAGCCGCCAGAACCGCATCCGGGGCACTGCCCAGCTCATCTACCTTCGAAACCATAGCCCCGGAAAACATGGGGTCCTGCGCCAGCATGCTGTGCGCTTCCATGATCTCAGCCTGAGCGGTCATGTCCTTTTCCTTCAGGGTCGCAATGTTGCCCTGCAAAATCTCAATGACGGCAGCTACCGCCTGTTCGACCTTTTGCGTCTCGCACGCCTTGCTTTCCGGCTCATACTTGGCCAGATACCCATCCAGGCTCTGTCCTACACGCATGACCTTGCCCATGGCAATTCCGGAAATTACACCCTTGCCCCGTAAATTCTCTGGCATTTTATCGTCCCCCTGCTTTCGCAAAATTTAGCTGCTTCTTATTCCTCGCCAAATTTGGAAACGACCAAATCCTTCAAAGCCTTTACAGCAGCAGCCTCATCCTCGCCATCAGCAGCGATGGTGATTTCAGTACCTTTAACAAGACCCATGCTCATGATCATCAGAATGCTCTTGGCATCGACAGCCTTGCCCTTGGCCTTGATCTGTACCTTGGATTTGAATTTTGCGGCCGTCTGTACGAATACGGATGCCGGACGTGCATGAATCCCCGTTTTGTTCTCAATCATTACTGTTGCTTCTGTCATAAATAACCCCTCATTTCATTTTATGTTTTTAAGGTATCTTTGTCCTTGCCTGAATCATTGTAACCATTCGACATGCAGAACAAAATCCCCTGCCTGTCAGAAAAGCTTTCCGACAGCAAAAGCCAGTAAATAAATATCGCAAGTTTCGTGCCAACATCCCGATCAATTTTAAAAAAAGTCCGCAATGCCTTGATTTCACTGCATTTATTTTTTTCTCATCCGCATAATCCCATCGGGCACAGCGCACGAGCGAAAGCCATTCCTGGTAAAAAGTATCAATTATTCCAAGTTTATTGGTATTTTTTACTATGTGTTGATATTTTTTACCAATTATTTTGTCCGAATCAAGAAAAACCACGCTTCAGACCAGGCCATACTTCCGCGCCTTCGCCGCCACCGTCTTATGGGTCAGATGCAGCATCTTGCCGGCGGCATTGAAACTGCCGCATTTTTCGAGCGCATTCGCAATGATCTGCTTTTCGTATTCCGCCCAGGGCAGCACGGCATCCGATGTGAAGCTCTTCACCTCACGTCCCGCAATCTCGCCCGTCAGATAGGAGGGCAGTGCGCTCACCGTGATGACATCGGAGTCCATGAGGGTAATCACGCGTTCCATGACATTCTCAAGCTCGCGGACATTGCCCGGCCACTTGTAGTTCATGAGCACTTCCAGCGCGTCCGGCGTGATGCCCCGCACGTTCTTCTGCAGTTCCGCCCGGATGCGGCCGATGAAGTGCTCCGTGAGCAGCGGAATATCCTCAACACGTTCCCGCAGGGAGGGCAGGAAAATCGGAATGACGTTGAGACGGTAATAGAGGTCATCGCGGAAGGTTCCCTGCCGCACCATATCCTCAAGCCGGCGGTTCGTCGCGGCAATGATGCGCACGTCGACATGGACGGTCTCCTCGCCGCCGACACGGTCGAATTCCTTCTGCTGCAAGGCCCGCAGCAGCTTCACCTGCATGTTCTTATCCATCTCGCCGATTTCATCGAGGAAGATCGTGCCCTTGTCCGCAAGCTCGAACTTGCCGAGCTTGCGCTTCACAGCGCCGGTAAAGGCACCCTTCTCGTGACCAAAAAGCTCCGATTCCAGCAAAGTGGAGGGAATCGCTCCGCAGTTCACGCGGATGAAGGGTCCGTGCCGCCGCTTGCTCGCATAGTGAATGCCTTCGGCTACAAGTTCCTTGCCGGTGCCGCTCTCCCCGCGGATGAGCACTGTCGCGCTGCTGGCGGCCGCCTTGGAGGCCAGGGCCAGAACATCGACGACCTTGCCGCTGCGGCCAATGTAGTTGGCAAAGGATTTACCGGTCTTTTTCGTGCGCAGCAGTTCCTGCTCAAGGTATTCCGCCTTGGCTGATACCTGCGTGAGCCGTTCCATGAGCGTCTGGATTTCCGTGATATTGCGCACGACCGAGACAACACCGGCAATCTCGCCATCGACGAAGATGGGATTGACATTCGCCACAATGGTCGTCCCGTCCTTCTTGTGGCTCAGACTGCCGATCCGGGCCTTACCCGTCCGCAGCACACTGCAGCGGTTTCCCTCCGGTGCTGTCACATATACGTTCGAGCCGACGACCATTTCCGCCGTCTTGTGCACGATACGCAGATAGGACGGATTGACATAGGTGACCTCGCCTGTCTTATCGACCACACAGATACCATCCTGCACCGCCTCCAGGATGAGCTGCAGCCGTTCCTGCATGAGCGCGTTCTCATGCAGCAGCCGGTCGACCTCGCGCATCTCCGTTTTTGTGTGCATCTCGAAATCGCCGGTGAGAAACCCTGCCATTTCCCGTACCGCTGCGGGGGCATTCTCCCCCTCACCGGATACGAATACCGTATCGCCGCGCTGCACCTTCAGCGCGACCAGCAGCATGAGATTGTGCAGTTCAATGCGCTGGCTGCGCGCGCTGCGCAGGTAAAGGCGGCACTGGTGCTTTACATAGAGTTCCTGGGCCTTCTGCACAATCATGGCCGCAACCCGCACATGCAGACCATTTTCGTTCTGTATCACGACTTCTTGCTCAAACATCTCGCACAGCATCCTTTTATTCTTTGATTCTTTCCATTATAACGCCATTGTTCAGGATTCCGCAACGCGGAATCCTGCCGGTCA
>CAZFPA010000098.1:0-6381 GCA_964520975.1 uncultured Selenomonadaceae bacterium
TTCTCTCGTGGTTTCGGGGCTGTTTGCGGCGTTTCTTCGCCGCGGCTTATTCGACGATAAAAAACCATCGGCCTGGTATGGTCTGGCGGCCGGTTTTCTGATCTCGGTATGCCATGTGATGATTTTTATGCTGCTGCACATCCATGTGGTGGGCTTTTTGGAGACGTATACCGTTGCGGAGGATTTTCTGGTTCCGCTGGCAGCCGGCAGCAGTCTTTGTCTGCTGGTGGCGATGGGGCTTGTTGCGCATTTGGGCAAGGAAAAGGAGCGGACCGCAGTCAGGCCGCGGGGGCTGGCGCAGATATTCCAGCGCTGGCTGCTGGTCTGTATTATCGCGGCTTTTTCGATTACCTGTGTGTATACCTGGTTCGTGCAGACGCAGATGGCACTGGTGAATGTGGAAAATGCACTGCGCCTCAATATCAATGATCTGCAGGATGAGGTGCTGGAGGTATCTGACCGGAATCTGCTGGGCATTACCCGCCAGGTTGCGGCACAGGTCACGCCGGCTTGCTATTTGAATGAAAATGGGGACGGGCCCTTTCAGAATCATCAGCTCAATGATATGGCGCGCGCCTTCAATGTTACGGATATCAATTTATGCGATTCGCAGGGTGTGAATGTTGCGAGCACAACGAGTTCTTTTGTCGGCTATGATTTGGCCAAGGGCCAGCAATCATCGGAGTTCCTGATTCTGCTGCATGGCGCGCGGGCTTTTGTCCAGCCATATCAGCCGATGTCCTCGGCACCGGATGTTTCGAGAAAATTTGCAGGCGTGCCGTTGCCGGGAGGTGGGTTTGTACAGGTGGGCTATGACGCGGATCGTTTCCACTGGAGTCTGCAGTCTTCTCTGAACGGCCTCACACATTATCGTCATATCTGGTATACGGGCGGAATCATCATTGCGGATAACAATGGCGTCATTGTGAGTGACAGTGCGGATAATGCCGGCCGGAGCCTTGCTTCCATCGGGCTGCCCTTCCCTGTGCAGATTGAGGCGGATAAGGTGTTCCATACTTCCTTATATGGCAAGGATGTCATCTGCATGTACAACATGATGGAAGGCTACTATATCATTACATATATCACCAATACGGAAGCAATGTTTTCCCGGAACTTCTCGTTTTCCATTATGGTCGTGATGGAAATCGTCCTGTTTGCGGTCATCTTCTTGCTGATTTATTTCCTGGTAAAAAAGCTGGTTGTCGATAATATCCATAAAATCAATGCGTCGTTGGAAAAGATTACGGGCGGCAATCTGAATGTCAAGGTAGCGGTCCGGGCCAATGATGAGTTTACCTCGCTGTCGGATGACATAAATTCCACCGTGGAGACATTGAAGCAGTATATTGCCGAAGCGGCTGCCCGTATCGATAAGGAACTGGAATTTGCGCGGGATATTCAGTATTCGGCGCTGCCATCGGTATTCCCGCCTTATCCGGAACGCAAAGAATTTGAGATTTTTGCTACGATGAATACGGCAAAGGAGGTAGGCGGAGACTTTTATGACTTCTATTTCCTGGGGAGCAGGCAGCTGGCCTTCCTGATTGCGGATGTTTCCGGTAAGGGGATTCCGGCAGCTATGTTCATGATGACGGCAAAGACGGTGATTAAAAGCCTGGCGGAAAGCGGCTTGCCTTTGGCGGAGGTATTCCGGCAGGCTAACGAGAAGCTTTGCGAGGGCAATGATACCGGGATGTTTGTAACGGCCTGGATGGGGATACTGGATACGGAATCGGGCCGCGTGGAATTCGTCAATGCGGGCCATAATCCGCCGGTATTGGTGCAGAATCACAAGCCGGCATATTTGAAAATGTCATCGGGACTCATGCTTGGCGGCATGGAAGGTGTTGTCTACAAGGCCGGGAGTTTTACACTGGCAAAAGAAGATTTGGTTCTTTTGTATACGGATGGACTGCCGGAGGCTATTGATCTGGAAAAGAACATGTTCGGCAAGGAGCGCGTGCTCCAGGCTGTAGGCAAGTATGAGGATGCACCGGTCGATGCGCTGCTGCCGGCAGTGAGCAAAACGCTGGAGCAGTTTGTTGGTGAGGCCGAGCAGTTTGATGATATCACAATGGTTGGCCTGCGGTTTAAGGGCAACGTGCAGTAATCCGGCTGGGGATGGAGGAGGCGCAATATGCAATCGTTATGGATTCATATAGTCAGTATGGCGCTTGTTATAGCAGCAATTTCACTTGCCTGCTATGGGGTGGAAAAAAGACGGCAGATCCGCAGAAGTGACTGGTGTTGGCAGGTGTTTTTGGGGCTGTTGTTTGGTGTAGTGGCCATTGGTGCGATGGCATTTTCCGGGACGGTCCGGAGTAACGTGGACAATGTCCAGGATATGGCGCCGCTGCTGGCTGGTCTGCTCTTTGGGGCTCCGGCGGGGATACTGGCCGGTATTCTGGGCGGCTTGGGCCGTATTTTTCTGCTGCCGGGGCTGGGCGGCCATGTTTGCTATGCTGCGGTTATCTCCCTGGTGGTGGCAGGGCTGTTTGCAGCCTTTCTGCGTAATGGGCTGTTCGATGATAAGAAACCGTCCCCATGGTATGGGCTGGCGGCGGGCGTGCTCATGGCAGCCTGTCACATGATGATCTTTATGCTGCTGCATATTCATATTACCGGTTTTTTAAAGACATATATGATGGCGGAGACCTTTTTTCTGCCGCTGGCTGTGAGCAGTGGTATTGGCATGTTCGTGGCAATGGAACTCGTTGCCCGCTTCGGCAAGGAAAAGCGGGGGCGTGTTTCCCGCCGGGGCCTCGCGCAGATTTTTCAACGCTGGCTGCTGGTCTGCATTGTGACGGCCTGCTCGATCACCTGTGTCTATACCTGGTTTGTACAGACGCAGATGGCGCTGGTGAATGTCGAAAATGCGCTGCGGCTCAACATCAATGACCTGCAGGATGAAGTCCTCGATGCCTCTGACAAGAATTTGCTGCGCATTGCGCAGCAGGTGGCAGAGCAGATTACGCCGGAATGCTATAGCAATGAAAATGGCGACGGGGTATTTTATAATCATCGTTTGAATCAGCTCAGCCAGGCATTCAATGTCACAGACATTAATTTATATGATTCCCGGGGCATCAATGTAGCCAGCACACAAGGCGAGTTTTGCGGCTATAATATGGCCAGTGGTGTACAGTCGGCAGAATTTCTGATTCTGCTGCATGGCGCGAGAAACTATGTGCAGCGCTATCAGCCGATTTCCTCCGATGCGAATGTTTCACGGAAATATGCCGGTATGCCTTTAGCGGATGGCGGTTTCGTACAGGTCGGCTACGATGCGGACCGGTTTCATTGGAGCCTGCAGTCTACGCTGAACGGTCTCACACACCATCGCCATATCTGGTATACCGGCGGTATCATCATTGCGGACAGCAATGGGGTTATCGTAAGTGACAGCGCGGACAATACCGGCCGCCGGCTCTCTTCGATTGGGATGACGTTTCCTGTCGAGACGGAGCCTGACCGGACCTTCCGGGCCACGTTGTATGGCAACGATGCCATCTGCATGTACAATACGATGGAAGGCTACTATATCATTACGTATATTACGGCACAGGAAGCAATGTTTTCCCGGAATTTTTCCTTCTCTATCCTGATTGTTATGGAGATTGTGCTGTTTGCCGTGATTTTCCTGCTGGTGTATTTTTTGGTGAAAAAACTGGTCGTGGACAATATCCATAAAATCAATGCGTCACTGGAGAAAATCACGGGCGGCAATCTGGATGTCAAGGTCGCGGTGCATTCGAACGATGAGTTTACATCCCTCTCCGATGATATCAATTCAACTGTGGAAACGCTAAAGCAGTACATTGCGGAAGCCGCTGCACGCATTGACGCGGAGCTGGAATTTGCCAGAAATATTCAGCTATCGGCGCTGCCGTCCGTTTTTCCGCCTTATCCGGAGCGCGGCGAGTTTGAGATCTTCGCGACAATGGATACAGCGAAAGAGGTTGGGGGTGATTTTTACGATTTCTATTTCCTCGGTGAAAAACAGCTGGCGTTCCTCATCGCGGACGTGTCCGGCAAGGGGATTCCCGCCGCCTTGTTCATGATGAGGGCCAAGACGGTGATCAAGAGTCTGGCTGGAAGCGGGATTCCGATTGCTGAGGTGTTCCGGCGGGCGAATGAAAAGCTTTGTGAGGGAAATGACGCGGGCATGTTTGTTACAGCCTGGCTGGGGGTCCTCGATGTGGAGACGGGCGGAGTGGAATTCGTCAATGCGGGACATAATCCGCCGATTTTGGTACAGCAGGGGCAGGCCGCATATCTGAAGATGGCCTCCGGACTGATGCTGGGGGCGATGGAGGGCGTGGAATATCAGGCAGGAAGCTTTACGTTAGCGCCAGAGGATATGGTGTTCCTTTATACGGATGGGCTGCCGGAGGCCATCAATCCACAGACGGAAGGGTTTGGCAAGGACCGTGTACAGCAAACCCTGCAGGCAGAGGCAGCAACCCCGGTGGAAAAGCTGCTGCCGGCGGTGCATGCACATCTGGATGCTTTTGTAGGGAATGCTGAGCAGTTCGATGATATTACCATGCTGGCCCTGCGCTTTAAAGGGCGGTGAAAGTAAGCGGTTCATGCTTTACGAAAATTATTATAGGACTACCGGGGGAATTTCTTATGGTGGATAGGAGTTTTTCGGAAAATATGATATAATATTTGATATGCAAACTTATTTTACTAGGGGGCGACGCGCTTGGCTAGAAAATTGAAAATATTAATTACCGATGATTCCAAGCTTTTACGCAAGAAGCTGCGGGATGAACTGGAAAAACTCGATTGTGAGGTAATTGAGGCTGAGAATGGCAAAGAAGCTGTTTTGATGGATTTGCAGGAAAAGCCGGATGGTGTCATTTTGGATATCGTGATGCCCGAGGTCGGCGGCATTGAAGCACTGCAGGTCATCAAGGAAGTCAATCCGGAGATTCCGGTCATTATGCTTTCCTCTGCGGGAACGTCCCAGAAGCTTATGGAGACGTTGAAACTCGGAGCGTTGGATTTTATCCAGAAGCCGTATACGAGTGATCAGATCCGGCAGGCAGTGGAGAAGATCCGGAAGAAGGTAACGCTGAATGAGTAGCTGTTATTTTGCGCAATATCTACTGAATACGGGCTTTCTGGAGGAAGATCAGCTGCTTCCGCTGCTGTATCGGGCGGCGGATGCCGTACCAGGGACCGCGCTGCTGGCGCTGAGCCAGGGGCTTATGACTGCGGCCCAGGTTGCTTCCGTTGATTGTGCGGATGATGAGACCTTTGCGGTCCGGGCGCAGGAACGTGGCCTTTTGACGAAATCGCAACTGATGAATATGCATCAGGCCGCGCCTGGCCGCGATGTGCGTTTTGCCCAGGTTTTACTGGATTCGCAGCTCATGGACTACGCCCAGTTGGAAGAAGCCTTCCATAAATGCGAGACTGCGGAGCCTAACCCGGTGACAGCAGCGGTCCACATGGTTAAGATTGAAGAAATCGGCCAGGATATGGCCTTTTATGGCGAATATGTCGATGCTTTTTTCCGCTCGCTGCTGCGTTTTATGGATACGGACGCGGTGGTGCTGCCGGAAAATACGCTGCTGCATGTGGCCGAGGAGACGTATGCGGTATCGCAGCGACTGAGCGGCGATTTGAATATTGCGGCAGGAATCATGGCGGAAGAGCGGGTGTTTTTAGAAATGGCCCGTCGTTACAGCCATGAAGAAATCCACGAGGTGGATGAACTGGCTGTGGACAGTATTGCAGAGTTTCTGAATGTTATGAATGGCCTTTTTGTTGTCAACCTTTCCAAGCGGGAAATGGATATTGATTTGGAAATGCCTCGTTCCGCCTGCAATATTCGGCCGGATGGAAGCCATCAGCTTATGCTGCGGGTGTTTACGGATTTCGGGTCCTTTCTTTTAGTACTGGCAACGGATGAATTCCTGTATTGAGCCGTGAGGGCTGGGGATACCAGCCCTTTACATAAACTTTTGGAAATTCTGTTGACATTTGTTTTAAAAGATGATATCCTATATATCGTTGTGAATGAAGTGCAACAACAATTGCATATTTCTTTTTTGGTAGAGCATTGTGGAGAGTTGTCCGAGTGGTTGAAGGAGCACGCCTGGAAAGCGTGTGTACGGTGATACTGTACCGAGAGTTCGAATCTCTCACTCTCCGCCATATTTTAAAAGAATTCCTTTTTTAGGTCGGACCGCAGCGCTTTGGTCTTGCGCAATGGAGTCTCATGAACCCCGTCAGGTCCGGAAGGAAGCAGCGGTAAGTGAATCGCTTCATGTGCCGTGAGGTAGCCTGGGGGCTGTGGCCCGACGTTAAAAAGGAAATAATGAGAGCAGCCTTTGGGGCTGTTTTTTTGTGCGCTTAAAAGCAGGG
>CAZFPA010000099.1:0-6230 GCA_964520975.1 uncultured Selenomonadaceae bacterium
AAGAACGCGCGAAACTGCTTGACCGCATACAGTCGGGAGGTCTGGCTGAATTCAAGGCGCAGGAAAGAGCGGCGGAAACGCCCCTAAAACGCAGAGAAAAAGACGAATTTACGAAAAAAATGGAGGGCGAACCGTGGCTTTGAAGCTTTATTACGGCGGATTTGGAGACTCTTTTGTGTTCACCGTTGCGGAAAACGAAGCATCGGCAATTACCAAAATCGGAGAAAAAATAAACGCTCCGTTTCTGCCGATTACGGCACAGGAAATATCCGAAGTTGACGGACTTAGAATAAGCTTTTGCGGCTGTGATGTCAAAACCGAAGCTCCGGTTTCAGAAACGCCGCAGGAAACTGAAACAATTGACGAAGTTTCGCTTCGGCATTGCAAAAAGTGCGACTTTACCTGCGAAACGCAGGGGGAGCTTTTGCGGCATTATCGTGAAATTCATCCGAAGGGAGATTAAGGATGGACGAACAGAAGATTGTAAATGAGCAGGACTTGACCGGTTTTGTCGAGAAACAGCTTCAAAAGTGCAAACGAGACGCTTATGAGCTGCAAGCATATCAAAACATTTCGTATTTTCTTGGCAAGCAGTGGATTAAAGCCGACAGGACCACAAACAGGCTTATTGAGCCGATTGCCGAGCCGTGGCAGGTGCGTTTTGTGGCAAACAAAATTCAGCCCATCGTCCGCACAGAGCTTGCCAAAATGACAAAAAACAAGTTTGTGATGTACGTCAATCCCGCAACGACCGACAACAACGACATTCGCGCCGCGAGAGTGGCCGAAAAGGTGGTTGAGTGGGCCGAATATGAACTCGGTTTACAGGAGCTTGACCGTGACAACTGCTTGTGGGGGCTTTGCACCGGCATTTCGTTTGTAAAGCCGTACTGGAACCCAAACAAGGGCAGACAGTTTACAGACCTTGAAGGAAACCTCATGCACGAGGGCGACATTGACTGCTGCATTGTGCCGTTCTTTGAGTTGAAATTCGATACTTCCTGTTCCTCATGGGATGATGTCACATGGGTGTGCCACGACAAGGTGCGCACAGTCGAGTACATAAAAGACACATACGGCATTGAAGTGCAGCCGGAGCAAGGGCTTACCGCTTCAAACCTGTACGAAGCGAAAATACTGACACTCGCGACGGCGGGAAACGGCATTGCATATCAAAAGCTGGAAAATTCGGCAGTGATACATGAATATTGGGAACTTCCAACCGCGAAATTTCCGAATGGCCGCAGGATAACGACTTGCGGTGACAAGGTGCTTCTTTACGAAGAAGACATTGGCTTTGGAGAACAGGACGATACAAAGCGCGAACTCCCGTTTTTCCCGTTTATGCACATCAAGGTTCCCGGCAGACTCATGCCGACCTGCCTGTGCGAGCAATTGATACCCATTCAGCGCGAGTATAACAAGTGCCGCTCACAGATTATTGAAAACAAAAACCTTGTTGGCAATCCGATTTTGATTGCCCCGCGCGGATGCCTTGACGAAGAACCGACCAATGAGCCGGGGCAGTTTATCGAGTATAACCCGATAGGCAAACCCGAATACTTGCAGCCTCCGCAGCTCGGCACGGAGATATACCAGAACATCGATATTCTCAATGCGGAGTTTGAATTTGTATCTGGACAGCACGAAACGTCACACGGCACTACACCCACAGGCGTTACATCTGGAACGGCAATCGGGTATTTGCAGGAGCAGGATGACACGAAACTTGGACCGTCCATAGCGAACTTCATCTCATGCAAGCAGAAGTATATGCGGTATCTGCTGAAAATGGTTCAGAAAATGTACGACCTTGAGCGCACGGTGAGAATAGCGGGAGACAACCAGAAGGTCGAAACGCTCCACTTTAAAGGTTCTGACCTGACATCTATCGATGTTCGCGTCAACGAAAGCACGATGTACCAGACGAGCAAGGCGGCTATGCAGGACTATGTAATCAAGATGGTACAGTATGGCTTGCTCCTGCCGACAAACGAGCGCGACAGACAGCTCATTATGAAAACGCTTGAGTTCGGCATTATGGATGATGTTTACAGCGAATTTGAGCAAGACACATCGCAGGCGCAGACAGAAAACGACAAATTCCAAAACGGAGATGTTTCTCCAGATGTAAGAGACTTCTACAACCACGAAGCTCACGTCAAGGAACACAACAAATTCCGAAAGAGCGAAACGTACATGCAGCTTCCGGACGAGCTAAAGGCGTACGTAGATGCTCACGTCGCACAGCACATGGAGTTCTACACTCAGCAGATTTTAGGCGATATGCAGGCGCAACAGCCACAAGCGGAAACACAGCCTCCGGCTGTTTCTGATACTCCAACGTCACAGGGATAAACACAAAACATGGGCTGCTAATAACTCGAAGTCGCCCAACGAGAAAGGATTTATAGCATGGACGAAATGACCACAGAAACCTCGGCTGCTAATGCTGATGCAGTTATCGATGCTGCACCAGAGGGAACCGCCACCCCGACAGACACGGCATCTACCGAAACCACTACGATTGAAACCCCGGTTGACGCTCCGCAGGAAACGGACACGCAGGCTTTTGCACATCGGCTCAAGGAGAAAACAGCCGAAGCCGAAAAAGCGGCGTTTGACAAAGTAAACGCCGTTATTGCAAAGCTCGGCGGCGTCACGCCAGAGGGAACGCCGATAGAGACATTTGAGGATTTGCAGCGAACGCTTGACTATCAGGAGATGCAAGCAAAAGCGGCTGAACAGAACGTGCCAGTTGAGCTTTATTCGAGACTTACGCAAGCGGAGCAGGACGCTCTGGAAGCAAAGACTATGCTTTCGGAGTATCAGCGCAAAGATGCACTTGCAAAAGAAGCGGAAACGCTCACGGCTGACCCTAAATGGGGGACGTTCTACAAGGCGCATGAAGCGGACATCAAAGCTGCGGCAGACCAGTTCAAGTGCGACCTCGGAACCGCAAAATTGATTGTCTATGACAACATCGGACCCGAACAAGTTGACGAGGCGGCGATTGCAAACAAAGCAATTCAAGAATTTGTTGAGGGGAAACGTACATCGTACAAGCCGGTAGAGGGAAGCGGCGCAACGCCTACACAAGTAGTGGCTGCGCCTAAGACATGGGCAGACGCAAGAGAGGGTTCAAAAGCAATCCTCCGCGCTCTGCGCGAACAAACATAAGGAGTGAAATATAATGGCAGGTTCTACACTTTCTACATTTGACGCGATTCTGAAAACACAGTATCTCGGCCCCATCCGCGAACAGCTCAACAGTTCTTCCGTTCTGTATTCCAGACTGGAAAAGAACGAGGACTCCGTTGTCGGTAAAAACTTCACCATTCCCCTGCACTACGGTCGCAACGAGGGCGTTGGCGCGAGAGCTGAGGGCGGTACGCTTCCGGCTGCTGGCAGTCAGGCATACAAGGAATGTATCGTGCCGATGCGCTACCAGTACGGCCGCATTCAGATTACCGGCCCCACCATCAAGGCGGCAAGAACGAACGAGGGCGCGTTCCTTCGTGCTGTCGATTCCGAAATGCGCGGTCTTGAGAGGGACATGAAATCTTCTATGAACCGTCAGGCGTTCGGTGACGGCACGGGTGCGCTTGCAGTTTGCGCGTCTGCGTCGAGTGCCACAGCGATTACGGTTGACAGCACGGCAAAGCTCCGCGTCGGTATGCCGGTTGACATTCTCGTTACGGCTACTGGCGCAACTACGGCGGGCGTTGTCGGCGATACTGTTGCAAGCATCACCAGTTCTACCGTGTTTACGCTGACAACTGGCGTTGCAACTTACGGTTCTATCGGCAACACCTATTCCGTTTACGTTGCGGGTTCTCGCGCAAAGGAAATGATGGGTCTTGCGGGCATCGTTTCTGCGACTTCCACGCTGCAGGGCCTTGATGTTGCCAATTATCCGTGGTGGAAGGCAACCGTGCTTGCAAACGGCGGCACGAACCGCGCAATCTCCGACACGCTGCTCCAGACGGCGATTGATACCCTTGAAGCCAATTCGAGCGGCATGTGCACGGCGATGTACACGTCTTTCGGCGTGCGTCGTGCGTATCAGGCGCTCCTGACCGCGACCAAACAGCTTGTGAACACACAGAAGCTTCAGGGCGGTTATGAAGCGATTAACTACCTCGGCGGCTCTCATGGCGTTATTCCGATGATTGCTGACAAGGACGCTCCCGCAAACAAGATTTTCATTGTTGACGAGGACGAGCTGGCAATCTATCGTCTGGCGGACTTCGACTGGATGCAGGAGGACGGCTCTGTTTTGTCCCGCGTTTCCGGCGTTGACGCTTATGAGGCCGTGCTGTATGTCTATCAGGAGCTTGGAACGTCGATGCGTAACGCACACGTTCTGCTTTCGGACATCACGGAAGCATAAGCACAACTCAACAGGGGGCGGCTTCATAACCGCCCCCATTCCATGAAGGTGGATGCATGAGAATAGAAACGAAGTTTTTCGGCATAGACAAAAACGGGGCGAATTGCGATGAAATTCGTCCGATACTGCAAAGCATAGACCCTTTATTTGAGATTGAATTCAATTATGATACAGAATCATACATTATATATTTCAACGGCGGCTTTTTCCAGTCAACCAAATACGACGAATTCACAAGGGAAACAATAGAACGCATAGGCGAGGTTTATTACATAAACACGCACGGCGACATTCTGAAAGAAGTCGAAACAAACAACGAAAAAATAGACAAGTCCAAAGAGCGAGAGCGCGACGATATGGTGCATGAACTTGCAAAGGACATGAAAAAGGCAATACTAAAGGATTTTTAAGGCGGTGAGTTAATGGCAATCACTCTGCAAACGATGATAACTGAAACGGCGGACTACATAAAGGCTGACACTGACGATGATGATTTCTCTGCTGTCGAGACAAGACTAATATCGGCAATCAATGAAGCGAAAAACATCATAGCGCAGCGTACAAGGCTCACCACAAGCGAGAACGTGACGCTTGATGCCAATTCCTGCTTTGACGTGTCGACGCTCACAAAGCCGTTCTGGGGGCTTGTAAGCGTTAAATACTCGGACGGCAATGTTTACACAAGCGAACAGAATGGGCTGATATGGTGTAATACCTCCCCGCTTGAAACTGTCGCCGTTGAATATGAGTACATTCCGGCAGATATGACAGCGGTCACGGACGCTTATCCGTTTCCCGCTTCCGTATCGTGGAGACTGTTATGCTACTTCGCGGCGGCTCGGTATTATGAGATAAAAGGGACTTCAACGTCGCTGAACAAAATGCGTTACTGGCAGAACGAATTTGAAACGGGCGTAAACGCTTTAAAGGGCGGCAGCAAGATGGCGCGGCGCAGAATAAAGGCGACGTACAATTATGGTGATTGCGAATGAACACGTTTAAAATAAAGAACTTTGCGGGAGGTCTGAACCAGTCGGCAGATGACAGCCTGCTGTCTGTCAACCAGTCGCGGGACGCGCAGAATGTTGACGTTTCAAGCGGCACGCTGAAAACCATAAGCGGTTATTCAAAGTACATCGCAACGGCAGCACCAGCGGGAATAACGCGGCTGATGAAGTTCTACAAGAACAACACAAGCACGGGCGCTGTAACCTCATATCTGCTTGCGGCGACTGCGACGGCAATCTACTACTGGACGGGCTCGGCATGGTCTGCGCTTGCCACAGGACTGACAAGCGGCGACTGGGACTATCTGAATTATCAGATAAGCTCAACCGATGTCATTATCATGGGTAACGGCTCGGACGTTATGAAGAAGTGGGACGGAACGACGTTTTCAAATCTTGGTGGAACTCCGCCTGTCGCAAAGTCTATTTCGCTTCATGCAGAACGTTTATGGGCGACTGGCGTAAAAGCATACCCGAACACGGTTTATTATTCGGACGATTTGAACCCCGAAAACTGGACGGGAGGGGAAGATGCGGCGGGAGAAGTCTACTTGCCGACTTGGGACGGCGGCGTGTGCATTGGCGTTTCAAACATTTTCTCCGACTTGGTAATTTTCAAAACGAACAATATTTACCGCGTCGTTGGTACATATCCGTCAGTTTACGAAGTGAAGCAAGTGTATTCCTCCGTTGGCGCAATCGCGGAGAAAACCATTGTTTCCGGAAATGACCGCGCGTTCTTTCTCTCAAAAGACGGCTTGTACTATTATAATGGCGTTTCTGCCTATCCGCTTTTGGGAGATATGGCAAAAGACGTTGTTATCAATCCG
>CAZFPA010000100.1:0-6156 GCA_964520975.1 uncultured Selenomonadaceae bacterium
AAAAACTCAATCGAAATCATGGTCCCGGTAATAATTCGTGCCACGTACTGCCAGTTCAAGAGCCAGGCCTTTGGTCGTCATCTGATAGAGCCAGATGCCCGGCGCCACAATCAGAGATCCCTGCAGCGAATCGCCATTCACACCATCATCCGCCGAGGCCGTCGCGTCACCGCCAAATTTCCAGCCCGCGTTGACGAACTGATTCCAGACCTCTTCATTGCCAAAGACAAAAATGGCCGCATATTCCTTCACGCCAAGACCAAAACCGGCCTGGTATTCCTGCATGCGCATGAATACCTCCTGCTGCGTGCGATTGTTGACCGCCATGCCGCGCCCATGCGCGCTGCCGAAGATTCCAAGCTTGTAGCCCGTATTATTGAAGACCGCATACCCAGCCGCGTGCTCAATCGCATACTGCGCCTGCGGCTGCTTTTCATACAGCCTTTTCAGCGTCATCGTCGTCTTGTCCCGCAGCTCCTGCTTGCGATCCTCAATCGAAGCTGCCGCAGCTGTCGCGGTCAGCAGCGCCGTCAGCACCATAAAGATCACCAATATCCTGCCCATAGAAACTCTCATACCTATTCCTCCTCATCATGGTTGCAGCCAACAGCTGCTTTGCTCATTTTCCACCCTCCGCCCGCAGCCGGGATTCGAATTCATCCGCAGAGATTGGCCGGCAGTAGTAAAACCCCTGAATCACCGGACAACCGGCTGCCGCCAGCAGTGCCGCCTGCTCCGCCGTCTCCACGCCCTCCGCGATCACCGGCAGATGCAATCGCTGCATCATCTGCACCACGGCCTGAATAATCTCCTGCCCCTTGCTGTTCTCACTGCCGGACAAAAAGCGCAGATCGAGCTTAACGACATCGACCGGCATTTCATGCAGCGTATTCAATGAAGAATACCCACTGCCAAAATCGTCCATCTCAACCCGGAAGCCCTGCGCCCGCAGCCGTCCGACCATCTCGATGAGCTGGCGCGGCTTCTGCGTATAGGCGGATTCTGTAATTTCCAGCTGCAGCAGTTGACCGGGCAGACGGTATTTCTTCCGCAGCCCATCCAGCTTTGCCGGCAGCTCCGGATCGAAAAGATCGATCCGCGACAGATTCACGGACACCGGTACGACGGGCAGCCCATCATCGAGCCAGCGCCGCAGCAGCGCGCAGGCCTGCTCCCAGACCACCGCATCCACCTGGCTGATGAAGGAATTCTTTTCAAAAAGCGGAATGAACTCCCCCGGTGAAATCATGCCACGCTCCGGATGGACCCAGCGCACCAGCGCCTCAGCCCCGACGATGCGCCCGCTTGCATACTCATACTGCGGCTGCAGGAACACCTGGAACTGCTTTTCTTTCAGGGCCCGGCGCATCTCCTGCACCATCCAGGCCTCACTGCGCAGCTGCCGATGCTGTGCCTCATCATAGAAAGCCCAGCGAAGATCGTAGCTTCCCTTGATGCTTTCCTGCGCCAGATGCGCGCGGTCCATCATCTGCGCGATAGGCAGCTCCGTATCAACAACCGAATAGAAGCCAAAATTCAAGGAAACAGGGAATTCCTTATTGAACTCCTCCATATTCTGCCGTCCCACCGCGATGAGCCGGTCGATATTCTCCTGGTTCTCCGGCATACAGAGGACAAAGTAATCGTTCATGACGCGGCCGCAGGTCCCCATCGTCCGCACAAATTCCGCGACGGACTGCGCGAGACGCCGCAGCGTGCGGTCGCCGGCCTCAAAACCATAGAGATCGTTGATCATCTTGAAATTCTGGATATCAAAAAATGCTATGAGATATTTTTTCGCAGGATGGTTCCAGAGGAGATTTCGCGTCGCCCGCTCAAAGCCCGTCCAATTCGGGATGCCCGTGAGCGTATCCTTGAGATACAGCCGGAGAGCCTCCTGCCGCGTATAATGGATACAGTTCTCTACCTGGTTGAAACCGTAGGCAATCGCCCTGGCCATCTCCCGGCAGGACGGATACCCGCAGAAACCACAGTCGATGGTGCGGGAAACCGCATCCTTCTTGTTCATGGAAATGAAGATGCGGTTGAGGATATCCTCCGGCAGACGGAAAGGCTGCCGGTAGGAATTGTGGAAGCTGCGCCGGAAATCATCGAGGCGCAGCCCCGCGAACTGCTGCTCAAACCCCGCCCGCCGCTGCGCAGGCGTCTGCTCATAATCCGGGCGGCTGCGCACTGCCCTCCGGACCGCCGTCAACGAACCGGCCAGCCCGCCGAGCAGCGTCTGCCGCTCGTACACCCCCGGCGAGCCCAGGCAGCCGAACTTACAGCCCAACGCACTGAGCATATCCGGATAGGCCTCGGGGTGGCGGATCGTCGAAAAATACCAGGTCTCATCACCGGACAGATAATGACAGAAATCATCCATGCTGCATATCGACCGCGGGTTTTCCATAAAATACGACAAGCAGGTCTTCATGCCGTCATGGAATACCGATAGGTTCCCCATCCCCTGGCTCTGCAGATCCGGCTGCGCCGCATAGACGTCCATAACCACATTCTCCAGATAGCGGAACAGCTGCTTATAGGTAAGATAGTAGCGGATTCGCCTGCCCGCAGGATTTTCACCGACCTCATCCCGCTTGGCAATGCACGGTCCGATATAGGCGATATCGGCGGTATCTCCCAGATACTTGTCCGCATAGACAGCCGTACACAAGAGCGGCGAAAGCACCGGCAGCAGGAAATCGAACAGCTCCGGATGGAATTTTTCGATGACACTGACCACGGTGGGGCAGTCACTGGTGATCCAGTGCGCCTGCGGCTGCTCATCCCAGACACGCAGAGTAGCCCAGGTGCAGATATCCGCTCCAAAGGACACATCATAAATCCTGCCGACACCCAGCGAACGCAGATACCCCAGCAGCATCTCCAGCCGTTCCGGATACCAGAGCCGGAACGACGGATCAATCGCCAGGGAAATCGTCCGCCCCGCCGCGAGCGCACTGAAAAAAGCCTCCGTATCATCCGCATACTCCCGCGCCTGATGCTTGCAGGCCGTGAGGCAGAGACCGCAATGCACGCAGCGGTCATCGTCGATTTCAATATGATGCCGCTCCCCACGCACCCGGGACAGATTCGCGCCCGGTACCGGGCAGCTCGCAATGCAGCGGTTGCAGCCGATACAAAGCGAATTGGTCCGTATACTTCCTACCTGCCTCCTCATCGTGTACCTCCAAAGGACAGAATCAACAGTGTCCAGTTCAAATGATATACACCGCGCTGCTCGCCATGACTGCTCCAGCCGATATAGTTCCCGAGCGAATCCCCCAGGAGTTGCGTGAAATTCCCCATCCAGCCCCGCTGGAGAAAGAGCTCCGTACGGCTGAAGCAATTGACCATAATACTGAAATCCAGCACCGGCAGGGCCTCATGGAGCTCCGTGAGCTTGCCGCTGATCGCAGTACGGATATCCCCGAGCTTCAGCAGTGCAATCCCTGACTGATTGAACGTCCGGCAATACGTAGTGATGCTGCCATCGGGATTCACGCTTGCGATCTCGGTGATGAACAGATTATCCTCAACGATGCGCGCGAGCGGATTGAGCTTCAGCTCCCTTTCCAGTCCGGAAAAGGAAACGCCGAGGCTGCGGCAGAGCACATCAGCGACCGGATGGCCATCAAGCTCATAGATCGTGCGCTTTTCAACATCCACATTTGTGACCGTGAATACGCGGTTCGTGGGCTGGAACATATTATCCTGCACAATATGGAGACGCCCCTTTTCCGTATGCATCAGAATAAAAATGCTGCTCTCTGTATAAATCTGCCCGTTGAGAGAAACCCCACCCACAACACGCTCCTCTGAACTTGCCGATCCGCCAAACACCGGAATATCCGCCCCCATGAGCCCCTCGGCCAGGGTATCGAGCACCAGCTCCTCACTGCCCGTTCCCGAAGGATTCAGCAGGAAACAGCAGGTATTATCACCGCGCAGCTCACACCCGTCGAGCTCATGCAGCGCCTCCGACACAGCCCCCCGATACTTCATCGGATGCCGGGTGATCTCATGGATGCACCCCACGGCCGTTCGCAGACCGGCAAACGCCATGAGGCTGATGCCCCGCAGGCAGAACCCCTCGGGCGAAAAAGAAGCGTGCGTACTGCAGCCGACCACCGCAGCCGCCGGAAAAGACGCCCGCATAGCGGCCGATATAGCCGCGAAGCGAAGCCCATCTGAAAAGAAGAGGATCAGTCCCGGCTGCTCCCCGCGAAAGGCACTGCTTGCCTCCTGCACCGCCTCCCAGACATCCGCCTTCACACTATGCCCCATATAGTAATCCATAGCCAATCCCCCCCTGACGCTGCCTTGCTGCCAGGACTGCCACAGCGGTCCGACTGCTAAAAATCCATAAAAAAAGAGACACTTCGCTGCCTGCAGGCAAAACGCCCGTCGGGCATCCGGATATGGTAAAGAAACACAATCACCTGAAGCGAATTCCCGGCCTTGCACGGTGCCTTCCGGCATCCCGGCCAAGGGCTATAGCAAAAATCTCCTACTTCCATAATAAAGCAATCCCTGCCGCTCTGCAATAGATAAAATTGTTTTCGCGAAGCGCCACCCCCTCCGCCATGGCAAACAGCTGCCTCCTATACAATTTCCGTACAAAATCCGCAATTGTATAACTGTAAAAGTATTATTCTCTACTATGCGCATGTGGTATAATAGCTATGCATATTTTAAATACAGAAAGGATGTCATCACTTGGAATCTCTACACGGTATCATCAATGCAGTAAACACTGTTCTTTGGTCGTATGTCCTCATCATCGTACTCGTCGGCATCGGCATCTGGTTCACACTGCGCACGAAGCTCGTACAGGTACGCATGCTGCCGGAAATGCTGCGCCTGCTCACGGAAGGCATCGGCAGCAAGACCACGGACAAACAGATCAGCACCTTTCAGGCCTTTTGCGTGAGCACGGCCTCCCGCGTCGGCGTCGGCAATATTGCCGGCGTAGCGATTGCCATCGTCACGGGCGGCCCCGGCGCCGTCTTCTGGATGTGGGTCATCGCCTTCATCGGCTGCGCGACCGGCTTCGTCGAGAGCACCCTGGCACAGATCTACAAGCTGCCGCGCGGTAACGGAACCTTCCACGGCGGCCCGGCCTACTATATCCAGAACGCCCTGAAAAAGCCCGGCATCGCCAAGCTCTTCGCACTGCTCATCTCCGTCACCTTCGGCCTCATCTACAACTCGGTACAGGCAAACACTATTGCCCTGTCCGTTGAAACGGCCTTCGGCCTCGATCATATGACAACTGCGCTCGTACTCTGCGTACTCACCGGCCTCGTCATCTTCGGCGGCATGACGCGCATCGCCAAGGTAGCCGAGCTCCTGGTTCCCGTCATGGCTGGCATCTACCTGCTGGCCGCCTTCATTGTATTCATCACCTGCATCGACCAGGTCCCGGCCATGTTCGCGCTCATCTTCCATGACGCGTTCACGCCGCAGGCCGCTGTCGGCGGCGGTATCGGAACCGCCATCCTCACAGGCGTCAAGCGCGGCCTCTTCTCCAACGAGGCCGGTGAAGGCAGCGTGCCGAATGCTGCGGCTACCGCAACGACAAGCCATCCGGTCAAGCAGGGTCTCGTACAGTCCTTCGGTGTCTACGTCGATACCTGGATCGTCTGCACCGCGACCGCTTTCATCATCCTGCTCACCGGGCAGTATACGGTAGGCGGCGAGCTCACCGGCATCGCACTCGCCCAGAAATCCCTTGCGCTGAACTTCGGCGCCTGGGCACCGACCTTCCTCTCCGTCGTCGTCTTCATGTTCGCCTTCAGCTCCATTGTCGGCAACTACTACTACGGCGAAATCAACATCTCCTTCTTCAAGGGAAACACGAAGACCTACCTGCTCGTCTTCCGCTGCTTCGTAATCTTCATGGTATTCTTTGGCAGCCTGGCCGAGCTCTCGCTCGTCTGGGATATGGCGGATCTCTTCATGGGCTTCCTCTGCCTCACGAACCTCTATGCGATTTCCCAGCTTGCCAAATACGCCTATGCAGCCCTCAACGACTACCTGTCGCAAAAAGCTGCCGGCATCAAAAACCCGACCTTCGATCCGAAGGTGCTGCCGGATGAAACCGGCATCTATGCCTGGGGCCTGGAAAAGATAAGAAAAGCAGACGACTGA
>CAZFPA010000101.1:0-6151 GCA_964520975.1 uncultured Selenomonadaceae bacterium
TTATGTCTGCATATTTTACGACCAAATATTGACGAGTAAGGAAGGGGTTCTCCGTGATGAAAAAAATAACATTAAATGAAGTTGTGCAGAAAATGCTGGCTTTTGAAGGTAAAAACCGGGCGAGTATGCTGGGGATTGGGCCGATGTCCAGAACCTTGATCAAAGCCTCGATGCTGCTGGCAAAGGAAAAGGATTTTCCACTGATGTTTATTGCCAGTCGAAATCAGGTAGATGCGGACGAATTTGGCGGTGGATATGTTTGCAATTGGAATCAGGAACGTTTTGCTGCAGATATCCGCAGTGTTGCAGTGGAAACCGGGTATGATGGGCTGTATTATCTGTGCCGTGATCATGGCGGTCCCTGGCAGCGTGACAAGGAACGTAATTCCCATTTGCCTGAGGCGGAAGCTATGGCGTTGGGGAAAAAATCTTATTTGATTGATTTGATCTATGGATTCGATTTGCTGCATATCGATCCAACCAAAGATCCGTATGTTGTTGGCAAGGTTATTGATATGGATGTTAATATCCGGCGTACTGTAGAACTGATTGAATATGTCGAAAAGGAACGTGCTGCACGAGGTCTGCCGGATATTAGTTATGAGGTAGGGACAGAGGAGACGAATGGCGGGCTCACCTCAAGTGAAAATTATGAGGTGTTCATTCAGCGGCTAACTGCAGCATTGGATGAAAAAAATCTGCCGCATCCGGCCTTTATCGTGGGAAATACAGGAACTCTCACCCGGTTGACAGAAAACGTTGGACATGTAGATTCCACTGCTTGCAAGAATTTGTCGTCGATAGCAAGGAAGTATAAGGTAGGTCTCAAGGAGCATAATGGAGACTATTTGGATGATGCGATATTACTAGAGCATCCAGCACTTGGGGTCACGGCAATGAATGTTGCGCCAGAATTTGGAACGGTAGAGACGCAGGCCTATTTGAAGCTGATAGAGGTTGAAGAAAGACTGAATGGTCAGGGGCTTGTGCCGACGGTATCTAAATTGGGCGAGGTTTTACGGGAAGAAGCCGTAAAGAGCGGTCGTTGGAAGAAATGGATGGTAGACGGAAAAGATCAACTGCAGGCAGAGGAGATTTTCCGAGATGCGGAATTGACTCGGCTCATTACGGAGATCAGTGGTCATTATACTTTTAACAATGAGCGGGTCAAGAAAGAAATTCAAGTTCTTTATGATAATTTAGCGCAAAGTGGTATTGATGGAGAAGCGTATGTTATCTACAAGCTACAGAATTCTTTGGATCATTATGTAGAGTGTTTTAACCTCTGCGGACTTACAACCAGATTGCAAATTAAATAAGAAGAATACGATAAACAGGCACATTAGGAGCAGAATATATCAGAATATTCTGCTTTTAGTGCTGCAAAAAAATAGAAATTTGGGAGGCGTATATTCATGGAACAATATGATATGCATGTACACAGCAGATTTTCTTTTGACGGTAAAGATGAATTGCCAAAGGAATGTGCAGCTGCCAGGGAGCGGGGTATTGCGGGGCTTTGCTTTACCGAACATTTTTCGGTCGATCCGGCCGATGTCAGTTATGGTGTGCTGGATTTGTTGGCGTATTGTCAGCAGGTGCAGCAATGTCGGAAAATATATGGTAATAGTTTATGGATTGGCTTTGGCCTGGAAATCGGCGAGCCGCAGCTAGCACAGTATAGCAACGATCTTGCGGCAGCGCTACGAAAGGTACCGCTCGATTACATTATAGGTTCTGTGCATAATATCTGCAGTAAGAAATTGCGGCTTTTTATGCAGGAAAAAACGAAAGCGGAAGTTTATGCGACTTATTTCAATGAAGTGCTTTCTATGGTGCAGACGGCAAGGATTGACGTAGTAGGACATCTGGATCTTATGAAACGGTATGCTTTTTCTTTATTTGGTAATTATAGTTTTGCTGATTACGAAAATGTTCTTACACAGATATTGCAGTGTGTGATTTCTCGGGGAATTGGGATAGAAATCAACACCTCGGGCTGGCGAAACGCTGTTCAGGAGCCATATCCATCCCGTGAGGTTTTGCAGTTATATAAACGTTTAGGTGGTATATATATTACGATCGGCTCGGATGCGCATACAGCAGAACATCTGGCCACAGATTTTCTGCGTGCCCAGGAAATTCTCCGGCAATGTGGATTTACAGAAATTTATTATTATGAGAAGCATATTCCCAAGGCTGTGTCACTTTTGGAATAAAACTGCATATAAAAATAAACGCAACTTTTTATTGCGTTTATTTTTATATGCAGTATAATGAGAATAGGGGGAGGGATGATGATATGCAACTTATAAGCATATTTGTCAGTGGATTTCGTAATGTGTATTCTAGTAAATTGATGTTAGAAGACATTTTATCAATAGTATCTTTGAATAGCTATGGAAAATCCAATTTGTTACATGCGATTGATTTTGGCGTAGATTTTATCAAGGCACCAAATGATGTCAAAGAAAGAATGATGCGTTGGACGCGAGGAATACCGTTAAACAAGAAAACGGCCAATGTGGATTTTTCTATAGAGCTGGAATTTTTAACACAACGTCCTGGACGGATGCATCGTGTTCAGTATGGATATTCTTTTCGTTGGTTGCGTAATGATGGCAATGGGAAACGCATTTTGAGTGAGTACCTGCGTATGAAGTCGGATGAAAAGGGCAGTCGTTATAGCTTGCTGCTTAAGAGAGAAAATAATGAGGCCTATTATAAATCCTCGGTCAAGGGACGCTGTGATTCGCGGATTAGTATAGAGTCGAATGGGCTGATAGTGAATAAACTACAGGCGTTTGATGATCTGTATTATCTAGATGTTTTGCGAGAAATCAACGAAATTAGTGTGTATGTTGACCGTCATTTTGATACGCAGTCTTCGTATAAACCTAATCCGGTGATGTCGAAAGGTATCGATGATTTAAGCTTTGAAAGTACAGAGCATCTGCCTAGGACAATCTATCATTTGAAAAAGAAGCATCCGGATCGTTATATTCTTTTGATGGACGCTTATCGCCAGTTGTTTCCGCAGTTTAAAAATATTCGTGTGGTGGAAGCCAATGTTAGAGGGAAGATGGAGAAACTGCTTGTTAAGGAGTTACCTTTTACGATTAGTGATAAGATTTATAGCTTGTATGTTGAGGATAAAAACCTCAATCAGGCGATTAGCTTTGAAGCGCTATCGGATGGTGCACAGAGAGTTTTTTTGTTGTTGTCTAATTTGATTTTGGCTGAGCTCAATCATTTGACGCTTATAGCTATTGAAGAGCCGGAGAATTCAGTTCATCCAGGCTTGTTCCAGAGGTATTTGCAGATTTTGGCAGCGTTGGCAGGCGATGTCCGTATTGTCATGACTAGCCACTCCCCGTATATTTTGCAATATCAGCATCCTGAAAATATTTATATTGGGTTGCCAAATGCAGATGGTATTGCTCAATTTCAAAGAATACGTCCTTCTGCACAGAAGACTTTACTTGCTGCGGCTGCAGAGGAGGATATGTCTCTGGGTGATTATGTTTTTGAACTTTTAAGCAATCCGGCGGATGAGTCAAATATATTGGCGAGCTATATGGAGCCGGTGTCATGAAGAAGGGAATTGTGTTTTTTGTAGAAGGCGATACAGAGGTAGAGTTTTATAAACAGCTGATGTCTGAATTGCATAGACGCTGTCCACAGCAGCGGTTTTCGGTGGATCGGATTGTATTTGGATTTAACTAAAATTATGTGCAGCCTATGCCGGGAATCGGGTAAAGTATATTACGTAGCTGTTTAATGACATTGTAGAAAGTAGTATAGTGCAGAAATTTATTATATTAAGTATATGTTGTGATGAGAAGCTGGTTTTTGTGGAATTAGTAGATGCACAGTATAGTTCCTTCCTTATTGCGAAATTTTGAACAATGGAATTATAATATAATCTAAATAGGGGAGAAAGTGGGGCATGGTTATGCTAGATAGCAGCGCTTTAGAGGAATTAAAGAAAATAGTATTGTTGTCTTTGCGCGGAACTAAAGCACGGGTGTATTTGTTTGGTTCACAAGCGCGGGGAACTGCGGGAATGAGCTCAGATATAGATATTGCCATTGATGGTTCCGCTGAGGATATGCCTTATCGGATTAGTTGTCTTCGGGAAACACTGGAGGAGTCGAGCTTTCCTTGGCGTGTGGATGTTGTTGATATGCATAGAGCTGCAGCTAATTTGCGAAAGAGGATTGAACAGGAGGGGATTTTATGGAGCGATTGAAGGAGCGTATAGTTTTAGCTGGCCAGGCATTGCAGCGCTTGCATGAGCTGGCATTGCGCGTTGATCTCACGGAGGTTGAGCGAGATGCTTTGATTCAGCGTTTTGAGTTTTCCTTCGAGATTGTTTGGAAGGTTGCGAAAGACTATTTGTCTGTAGAAGAAGGAATTGATGCAGCGTCGCCGAAAAAAGTAATTCGTAGCTGCCGTGAGGTTGGTTTGTTGGATGAAGCGGAGACGCGCCTGGCACTTGTGATGGCCGATGACAGAAATCTCACCGCCCATACTTATGATGAAGAATTTGCTCAGCAGATGGTTACGAAGATTGTGGAGTATGATTTGCTCCTGCGATGTTGGTATGAAAAAATGATAAAGTGATGCCTGGAACGGTATATGGGATGAAAACGTGCATCCTATATGCCGTTTTTTGTGGAAAAGATTGGACAATGACGGTATAATGAAGAAGAAAGATAGCGAATGGGCATGGGGAATCCATGCAATAAAATAGGGAGGCGTGTGTGTTATGAAACAATTATTTGTTTGTTTAGCAGTTATCGCTGGTATCCTGGTGGGGGCTTTGCCGGTAAGTGCGCAGGACGGCGTAGGAAGTGTGCGGGGCGTTGTGCAGATGAAGAATTCGAACGGGCGGCTGACGGCCTCGCCGGCAGCTTATCCGGAGGAGAATAAATCGGGCACGGTTTCCTGGAAGATTGGTTCATCCGGGGATGAGAAGCCGGCGGCCGGGAGTGTGATACAGCTCATTGCCTGGAATGATGATGCACTCGCGGATCTGACGCAGGATGAGATCGATGCCTGGTATATGCGGGATGTATTGCCGCAGGGGCGTCATATTTTTGAGACGACTACGGATGCCAAGGGCGAGTACCATTTCGCCAATGTGCCGGCAGGCCGGTATTTCATGGTGACGGTATCGCGGCAGTCCTCCAAGGATGCGGAGAAGACGGACAGTGCCAAGCTGGCAAAAGAGCTGAAGCGTTATCTGCCGAGCTGGGATATGTACGATCTCTTTGTCATCGGACCGCGCTTCTATACGGTGCAGCAGGTGGATGTCCAGGCCGGGAAGGAAAGCAAGGCCAACCACATGTTTGACGGTTCGTTCCAGATGGTCGAGTCGGATGCCATGGCGGACTGGTGGCAGCACCAGCATGATTGGCAGTTGAAGCATCAGAAGTAAGGCTGTTGGCGGGCTTTCAATAAAAGATATGAGGGGATTGCATGAAGAAAATTGAGGAACTGGAAAAAATCGTAGTGCTCATCGATGCGGACAATGCACAGCTCAGCAAGCTCAAGGCGATACTGGACGAGATTTCTACGCATGGGCGCATCGTGGTGAAGAAGGCGTATGGCAACTGGAAAAACCCGATCCTGAAGAATTGGGAGGAGGAGCTCAAGAGCCTGGCTATTAAGCCGGAGCAGCAGTTTGCCTATACGGTCGGCAAGAATGCTACGGATATTTCCATGGTCATCGGGGCGATGGATCTGCTGTATACGGAGATGTACGATGCGTTTGTGCTGGTGTGCAGCGACAGCGATTATACGCCGCTGGCCATCCGTCTGCGCGAGTCCGGGGTCTATGTGTTCGGCGTGGGCGAGGACAAGACACCGGAGTCCTTCCGCAATGCCTGCGATGAGTTCATTCTCACGCAGTTCCTGACGGTGGAGGATAAGCCGGTCGAAAAGGCGGCCGAGGCTCCGACCGCGGATGTTCCGACGGCTGACGCACCGGCGATTGCCAAGGATATGCGCCGGGTACATTCGGCACTGAAAAAGGCCTATGATAAGTACCAGGACCCGGACGGCTGGGTGAATGTGAGCTCGGTGGGCTCTTACATGAAGCGTATCCAGCCGGATTTCAATCCGCAGAAGTACGGCTACAACAAGC
>CAZFPA010000102.1:0-6072 GCA_964520975.1 uncultured Selenomonadaceae bacterium
ATCGAATCCACCAGGAAGAGAATCTGAAGAAATCTCTGGAAGAGCAGAAAAAAATCAGCCGGGAACCATTCAAAGATTTGTACGTGGAATACAAATGGAGCGAAGCCATCCTGAAAGATGTGAGCGGCAAGGAATATGTCAATGAACAGGACCCGAAAAATCCGGATGCCAATTTATCTCTGCATGGAGAAAAAGCCTATGAATTCCTGGTACAGCTCAATGCCATGGATAAAGAGAAATTCAACGGCAAGTTGGAGGGGACAGGTAACTACTACAAAACAAAGATTGCTATTCGTTATGGATCATACGACCATGGTGAAATGCGCATCGACCTCGGAGATCTGGAGCTGCGCAATAAGAAAGCCATAGCACCGGCATTGGAAGAAAGATTTGGGGAATACGGTCAAAGGTTGCTCAAGGATCCGCATGAGCGCAGCATTTATCTTGGCGTGCATAAAGATGAAGGCATTACCGATGAGCAGCTGGTGGAGGAATGTAAACAGTCTTTGGCTGAATGCCATAATGAAATGAAAAAATTTGCACAGGAGGAAGCAGCGTATCTTGCCAATCATCCAGAGCTTAAAGCAATCAATGAACGGAATGCCGATGTAAATCTCTATTACTGCTCAGCCCGGGATCTGGATCAAATCCCGGAAGAACTGATCTTATCCAGACATAAGGCAGCAGATTTCCCGGGGATTGCCCGTGTAGAAGCTTATCCGGGTGCATATGATAATAAAGCACCAGTCTTTAAATCCCCGGAAGCAGATGGCATAATCATTGAATCTGCATGGATGTATTCCAAGGAGAATGCCCGTAAATTCCCCTTGCAGCCTGCGATAACCAGGGAAAGCCAGGAAATCTTGCAGAGTCTGGATAAGATTTCGATGAAGATTGAAGATTACGGTCCGGTCATGGAGCCTTTTTCAGAAGCAAAGGTCACTGAGCTCAAAGGCCATCAGGCAGTACAGTATTTTATCAGCGAGAAAGCCAATGATGTTTCTGCTGCGCAGACGATGCTGCAGCAAGAAGAAATCTACCGTCAAAATCCGAAAAAGATGACGATTGTTTATGAGGATAAGGTGCTGAAGGAAGTTGCTTATGAGATTGGCAGCGGAGCATTGAACGAGGCAGTACCAAGCGGCTTTCCGCAGGACGAGGATCCAAAAGTCAATGAAGCAATCCATCGGGCTATCTGTGTGGATATGAAATACCAGGGGCTTTATGAGAATCGCATGCACGAACTGGTTGATACTGAAACCATCAAATTGCCAGACAAAGAAACTGTGAGGGCCAGGCTGCAGGAAGAAAAGCCATCCGCACGTTCGATGAACAGCAAACAGTATGCGTACTATGAGACCTTGGCATTGACAGACTTCCAGAACAATACGCAGGAAAAGCTGATGAAGTCTATGGTACAGGAAATGAGGCAGGATGGCCTGACGAATACCAAGATGATGAACATTGCCAAGAGCAATCCAAAATTCAATCTGGCTTTGCTGGAGGAAGATAAGAAGAAAGAGACTGTCAAGACAAAGCGGAAACTGCAGCTTGTGGTCAATAATGATCCCAATAAAGAGAAAAGCAGGTCTTCTGGAATAGATTATTGAGGAGCGGGAGTGGTCCATAATGGACCACTTTTGCATGTTGGAGGGGAAACTATGAATATTGAAGAAGCTTTAGAAAATCTTGATCAGCTGGAAGATGAGAGCATATATCGGGACGATTCCTGCGAATATGCAGAAAATCAGGAAATCATTGCTCATATTGAAGACTTGAAGGAAGAGCTGCATCAGGTCGGGGATGAAGTCGGTTATGAGGAAGAAATCCCAGGGCTTGCTGGTATTAGCCGTGAAGATATGAAGTCAAATGCACGTATTGAAGAAGTCAAGCGCTCGGCAGAGCAGCTGCGGGAGCGGGAACAGAAAGCTCAGCAGCAGGATGTCAAAAAAGAAATGGGAGAGGTCATAGCGGCGTCAATCGTAGAAGTTGAGATTTATCAACTATCTTCGGATGCCCCATGGCGCTTCCAGGATTTACAGGCTGGGCAGAAGATAGATTTTGATCAGTATGAATCAGTCTGGAAAGGGGCAATCGAGCAAAAGGGCCAGTCTATCGATGCGCAATTAGAAAATATCTATGAGAAGTTCAATTGCAATCGTCCCAAGGATTTTAAAGGCCATTCCTTGAGTGTCAGTGATATCGTAGCCGTGGATCGACAGCTTTATTACTGCAAGGATATAGGCTTTGAGAAGATGAAACTGGTGAAGGGGAAGGAAAACGATGTTCTGGTGGCTGCAGCACAACAAGAAAAGCAGCGACCGAAGAAAAGGTCCCTGCGGGTGGAATTGAGCAATGGCAAGGGATGTGAAAGAGAGCGGGGGTTAGAAAAGTCATAGCATGATGATATCTTGAATAGACAGAAGGTGTGCAAGCCATTCGGAGACGGATGGCTTGTATTAACATATACCATATTTGTCCTCGGTCGTATGCTATACTTCTTTATGACAAGTAATTTAGATGTTGATTCATAGAAGGGCGGTGGCTTTGACATGAAGAAATTGTTTATAACAGGTTTGGGACAGTTTGGTAAACAGGTTATAGATGCGCTGCAGTATACAAATCAATTGAATTGTGACGTTAAATGTTTTATCAATACTTCTATTGATGAAGGTATTGTGAAAAACATGGAGAAAGGTACGGTATGGATTATTATAAGTTCATGGATGGATTTACAGACCAGCAGAAACAATCAGAGTACAATCATTCCGGCTTCCGAAAAAGTGATTCTTGTGGCTGTTCCATCGTCTGACATATCTCAAAAAGAAATTATGCAAGTATATAATCGATTATTACCTATAGAAACACATATGTTGATTCCGTTTGCTGCGCAACGAGCTTTGGTGACAATTGAGGAGACTGTAAGCTTATTTACTGAATTGTTTGCAGCTAAATGGACGAATGGAATTATCCGGATCGACCTGAATGATGTGCAGGAATTGTTGCTCGATAGTAAAGAGCTGTATTTTGGCGAAACCGGAAACACGGATGATGTAAGCGATTATTTCCAGGCTATTTGTTTGGCATGTGTCCGTGCCTTCCCCTCAAAAAAAATAGCAGGACAAGTTCATGTGTTTGTGTTGCTTGAGGGTGCACAGCTAGATCTGGAGTTGCTCAATCAAGGAATTGAGCAACTTGGTGATTATTGTGATGATTATTTTGTAACTCTGGGCATATGCGAATCCAATCTAAAAGAGTATCATGCAGTCATTTTTGCCGGAGTAGAAAAATAAGGGAGGAAGTGATTGAGTGGAATCGACAAAGGCTAAAATTATTCATATAGCTGAAATACTTCAAGGGACAGACGAATTTTCGCCTTTGACAGCTGTAGAAATTGGCAGGCGATTAGAACAAGAGTATGGCATTATCGCAGAACGTAAATCCATTTGTCGGGATATTCGTGTACTACGTGATGAATGTAATATGGATATACTGCTTTCTGCTGACAATAAAAAAGGCTATTTTTTGGCAACGCATACCTTTGAGGATTGGGAATTGAAATTGTTGATGGATGCTGTGATGGATATGCATTTTCTGCCGAAAAAGGATAGACTTTCTTTGCTCCGAAAATTGCGGGAACAGGCGAGCCGGCAAGCAGGTAAAATGCTTAAGGAGATCACACCGTATATGTTAAGCAGTGAAAAACGCAATACAGGTGTGAAGCGGGCTATTGATAGAATTTTAGCAGCGATTAGAAACAATCACCAGCTTGAATTCCAATATCAGGACAGGCAGCCGGATGGAACGGTGAAATTGCGGAAGGATGGCAGGCTGTACAAGGTAAACCCTTATGCATTGGTTTTTCGGAATAATTTTTATTACTTAGTTAGTAATTATAATAAATATCAAAATCTTGGTTTCTATCGTTTGGATCGTATAGGAAAAATCATGGAGACAGCTGATGGTCGAAAGTCAATTATTGATATTTTAGGAAGAGATGCTGCAAAGAAAATGGCAGAGTTTATTCAGCATTCTGTTTATAACTTTATCGGGGATGAGCTGGAAATAAAAATAGCTTTTCCTGAGTATATGGTAAATGATATCATGGATAGCTTTGCAGAGAAGGATCTTCGGATAACTAAGATTTCAGCAGAAAAAGGAAACATATACGGCTATGAAGCATGTATCAAAACGACAAATAGTGAGGGACTTTATTATTGGCTATTGCAGAGAGCAGATCATATTAAGGTGTTGGCACCAGAAATTGTTAAGCAGGAGCTGATTCGAAAAATTAAGGCGATGCTGATGGTTTATGAAAAAGGGAGGAATTGAGTATGGCTAATCAAGTAGAGCAGGAGCTTTGTGAGATGTATAAGAAGGTTTTTGACGAAAACAAAGATATTTGTGATCGATGCCGAGGGGAAAATATTTATCTTTCTAAGCCACTTAGTGCATGGCTGGTAGGGGATGATTTTTGTAATCCTCCAGGGCAAAAACCAAGAATTTTATTCGTTGGCAAAAATGCCATTGGGAATGGTCTAGGGGAGGACTACGGCAATTTTTGGCAGGTTTTTGAGGGCACAAGAGAGCATTTGTGGAATAAAAGATCGGCTTTTTGGCGTTATACCTGTGGAATCGTCCTTAAAATTTTTGGCGATGACAGTGCAGAACATATTGCAATGACAAATTTCATAAAATGTAATGAAGCCGAAAAGTCAAAAAAATATGCCGATACAAGCAGTCCTTCGATGAAGGAGAATTGTATCGGTGGATTAAAGATGTTGCGTAAAGAGATAGAAATCATCCGACCCAACATCCTGATTTTTTATACTGGGAAATATTATGATGACTATATAAAGAACAATGGGGTCATATTTGATGAATTTACAGTAAACATCAACGAAAAGAAGAAAATAGGTAAGAAGAATATGGCTTGGTTGGCAGGAGAAGGATGGATAAGAGGACAGAGAATCGATGTGCTGCGCGTGTGGCATCCGCAGACGATGAAGCGATGTGACTATATAAGTGCTATTTGCGAATGGATACGCTCTTGTAATCAGTCAAGATCGATTTATTAAAAAACATACTCAATGGAGGCGAATAGCAAAATGAAGAGGAACGCTATGCTGATAACGTGTTTATTGCTGATATTGATGATGTCAGTTATTAGCGGATGTTTTGGCGGAGAAAATGTGGGTCAGGGTGATTTAGCTGAACCAAATAAACAAAGTGAGGCGGTAACCGCTAATGATAAGCATGAGAACATACAGTACTCAGACAAGCATTCCATTATATGTCATGATGAAAAATATTATTTCGATGGTGATCAAAATAAACTGGTTATATTTTACACAAACTATGCATGTTCCTATCTGGGACTAAAATCAATTAAAAAAGATTGGGATCGCGGGGATCGTAAGGAATTTCGTTATGCGGTGACGATTGGTTCTTATCGGAAGGATACAGACACTACGACAGAAAAATTATTTTATATTATGATGAAAAGTCCGGGCTATAGAGGAGGCGCGGTTCCGGAATTTGTACAGTATTCTACGGATAAGCATAAATGGACAACTATTTCAGCCGATAATCCAGAACAAACGGCCATCTGTATTTATGCAGCTGGCAAAGAAATTGCGGAGCGAGAGCATTTAGAAAACATTATCAAATTGTTTAGAGCTGATGAGAAAAAATAGACATAGCGAGATTGTATTATTTTAAAGGGGAGTAGGGATTGTATTTAAAATGAAATATGAGCTGATTTATAGTGCCCATCCCTGATAAATCTTCTGCTCATCCTGCACAGCTTTGTCTCTAAGGCTATCCTCATTCCAACGCAGATTGAATCGACCGCTTCTGTCCTTATATTCCAGCATATCGCCGGCAATACTGGCAATCTTGTCAGCAACGATTTTTTCCCTGTTTTGAGCAGCCTGTTCTATTGCCGGATGTAGACGTGTGGGAGCCTGTCGTGGAGAAACATTTTGTGCTGGATTTTGGCTGCGGTTGTAGAGATGTACAACCGCGGCTTTTTTCGTCTGCGCATCTTTATCTTCCTGCACGTTTTGTACA
>CAZFPA010000103.1:0-5952 GCA_964520975.1 uncultured Selenomonadaceae bacterium
TCTGACCTTCGGGTTATGAGCCCGACGAGCTACCGACTGCTCCATCCCGCGATATTACCTGCCGTATTCCCGCATCGCTGCGAGCACCCGGCTGACAAGAAATAATGTTATCATAAGATATATGATTTGTAAACCCTTTTTTTGAAAAAAGCCAGGAAAAAGAAACTTTTTCTTTTTCCTGGCCGGAAATCCTTCTTTTCTTACTCAAACAAATACTGATACCGCTGCCGAAAATCCTCCTGGCTCATCTTATAGGCATTGGCCAGTCCCGGATCGTTGAGATCCTCTTCTTCCAGCCGGATCATAAAGCCCCGGGCAATCTTGTAATGGACGGTATCGATATTCACCCGGCGCACCTTCGTCTTGCCGGTCTCCGGATCGGTGATATCGGCGAAATAAAGCGGTACCGCCTGATTGTCCTGAATGGTGATCATAGCGCCCGTATCCCCCCGCAGCAGGAACTGCACGGCCTCATAGCCCAGCGAGCGCGCATAGTCGATGTCGTAGGAAATAGGTGCCGCACACCGCAGTTCATAGCCGATTTCCTTATCGACCACGGAAATCTTGATACCAAGCTTTTTCACCTCAGCCAGTACAGCCTGTTTGAGGATTTCACCAAAATCCAGTTCCGAATAACGGATGTGCCCATGTTCATCGAGTACGATCTGCCCAAGCAGCTCGAAATCCTCCGGAGCAATCTTTTCGATGACGCCCTCCGCTACAACAGCAACGCCATAATTCTTCTCAATCAGATACCGCTTGACAATCGAGCCCGTAATGATATCCACCAGCTGCTGCAGACGGATTTTTGGCTGCTGGAACTCCTCCGGGATGATCGTGAGGATGGCCCCGGCCGACCGCCCCATGCCAAGTGCCAGATGCCCGGCTGTCCGGCCCATCGCAATCGCAAAGTACCAGCGATTATTCGTCGTGCGCGCATCCTCCATGAGATTCTCGATCTCTGTCGTCGCAAAGGCCCGGGCCGTCTCAAAGCCAAAGGTTGGAACGCCATCGGGCAGCGGCAGATCGTTGTCAATGGTCTTCGGCACATGTACGACATTGATCGTGCGGCCGCATTTTTTCGCATAATCAGAAACCGCTGCCGAAGAATACGCCGTATCATCGCCGCCAATGGTAACCAGATGCGTAACCCCCAGTGCTGTAAGTGTATCCACTACATTTTTGAGATCCGCCTCTTTTTTCGTGGGATTGCAGCGCGACATATGCAAAATACATCCGCCGGTCAAATGGATGCGGCTCACGTTATCGTAAACAAGCTTCACATATTTCTTCTCGCCCTTAGCCAGATGTGAGAAACCGTCGTAAATACCGAGTACCTCCCACCCGTGCCGGATACCTTCCATGGTAACCGCGGAAATAACACTATTAATCCCCGGTGCCGGTCCGCCGCCACAGACAATTGCAATAACCTTCTTTCCAGCTGCCATAACCATCCCTCCAACATTGTAATATTCCATGTATGTTGTTTTCTCTTATGATTATATTTCTTGACAACCTAAAAAATCCCTGCCAGAAATTCACAAATTTATGAATTGTATTGAAAATTGCAAAATGAAATGCGTCTTTTTACTGCGGAGGGAGCCTTTCTCTGCTAAACAGAAACCCCAATCTTCTCCCTGCCTAAAAAAAGAGCGCCGAAGCGCTCTTTTTTTAATGCCGTCCCATCTTGGAACGACGGCCGATATTGGTCTTTGTCTTCCCTGGCGCAGAGGTCGGCTTGCGACGACTGCGGCCATTGCGGCCTTTGTGCTCGGCCCCCTTGCGGTTTGCATATTTACTCAAAGGCTTGTGCTTCCTGGCCTGCTCCTTTTTCTGTTCCTCCGCCGCTTTCAGCTGCTGGTTCTCACGTGCCTTACGTTTCTGCTGGCTGCGTTCCGAACGCTGCTTTTCGATACGGCTCTGTATCCCGGCCTCAATACGGCGCAGGAGATCATACTGGCGGGCATTCACGAAGGTGACCGCCATCCCCTGCTGACCGGCCCGCCCGGTGCGGCCGATACGATGGATATAGCCTTCCGCATCGTGCGGAATATCATAATTGAATACATGCGTAACGCCTTCGATATCGAGTCCCCGTGCGGCAATATCCGTAGTCACGAGAATCTGCAGCTTTGCCTCGCGGAACTTCTTCAGGACCATTGTGCGCTGCAGCTGTGAGAGATCACCATGCAGCTCATCCGCCAGATAGCCCCGCCGGGCGAGCGCCATAGCCACCATGGCCACCCGCTGCTTCGTATGGCAGAATACCATCGCAAGGTAGGGCTGCTGCGCATTGATGAGCTCACAGAGCTTGTCGAGCTTGCTGTCCTCTGTGGTATCGATGATCTTCTGTTCGATCTTATCGAGTGTCACATGCTCCGCACGGATCGTAATCTGCTCCGGCGTCGTCATGAAGCGCATCGCCAGGGAACGGATACGGTCCGGCATCGTGGCCGAAAACAGCATGAGCTGACGGTCTTTGGCCATAGCCTGCAGCAGCACCTCCACATCCTCAATAAAGCCCATGTGGAGCATCTCATCCGCTTCATCCAGTACGACCTTATTTGTATACGAAAGGTCAATGGTCCGCCGACGCATGTGATCGAGAATGCGCCCCGGCGTACCGACAATAAGCTGTGGATTGCGCCCGAGCTTCTGCTTCTGACGTTCAATATCCTGTCCGCCATAAATGGCCAGCGTCTTGATTCCCGCAGCCTCGCCTAAAAATGCCGCCACCTTGGAGATCTGAATGGTCAGCTCCCGTGTCGGCGTAACGACCAGCGCCTGGATATTTTCCGCTCCCGGCTTGATCTTTTCCAAAATCGGCAGCAAAAAAGCCAGGGTCTTGCCCGTACCGGTCTGCGCCTGGACGATGACATCCCGCCCGCTGCGCACTGCCGGTATCGAGGCCTCCTGCACCGGCGTCGCCGTACGGATTCCCTTGCTGCGCAAAGTCTCGCAGAGGGGCATTGAAACACCTAATTCATTAAAGTTCTTCATATTCATAATCCTTATTCTTTGTTTTTATAACGCCATTGTTCAGGAGTCCGCAATGCGGACTCCTTCCGATCAGCGTTTCCCAAAAAGGCCTGTCTCCACGTCGCAACAGGGCGGGAGATAGCAATGCACCGCCTGTTATCTCGGTTCGCGCCCGCCGCCTGCAGCGAGAAACGGCATTCCGGGTCATAACGTCAAGGGGCAAGGCCTCCACTGGAAGCCCCGCCCTCTATGCTGCAACGAAACGGCGTCCCCGCCGTCCCTGGCTGTACCCTTACGGCCAGCACTATCATTTGTCCAGATTGTATTTCTCAGCTAACAGTGCACGCACCGTTTCATTCTCCAGGAATTCATCGTAGGTCATGCCCCGATCAACAACCCCGTCCGGCGTAATATCGATGATCCGGTTCGCAATCGTCTGGATGAACTCATGGTCATGCGAAACGAAAAGCATCGTGCCCTTGAAGGCAATCAGCCCATCGTTGAGCGAGGTGATGGATTCCAGATCCAAATGGTTTGTCGGCTCGTCCAGCAGCAGCACATTCGCACCGCTGAGCATCATGCGCGACAACATGCAGCGAACCTTCTCACCACCGGAAAGCACATTTGCAGCCTTCAGGCTTTCTTCACCGGAGAACAGCATGCGCCCCAGGAAGCCGCGGACAAAAGATTCATCCGGGTCCTTGGAATACTGGCGCAGCCAGTCAACGAGCGGCATATCGACACCATCAAAGTAAGCGGAATTATCCTTCGGCAAATACGACTGCGATGTCGTAACGCCCCACTTGAACGATCCCTCATCGGGCTCCATCTCCCCCATGAGGATCTTGAAAAGCGCCGTCTTGCCCAGGCTGTTCGGCCCTACGAAGGAAACCTTGTCCCCCTTCTGCAGGGTGAAGCTCACATGATTCAGCACCTTCTCGCCATCGATGGTCTTGGAAATATTGTCTACGGTCAGGAGCTGATCGCCAGCCTCACGATCCGGGGTAAATGCAATATAAGGATACCGGCGCGATGACGGCTTGATATCATCCAAAGTGATCTTATCCAACAGCTTCTTACGCGAAGTCGCCTGCTTGGATTTCGAGGCATTCGCGCTGAATCGCTGAATAAAGGTCTGCAGTTCTTTGATCTTCTCTTCCTTTTTCTTATTGGCGTCCTTAGCCATCTGCAGGGCAAGCTGACTGGATCTGTACCAGAAATCATAATTGCCTACATAGAGCTGGATCGCGCCAAAGTCTACATCCGCAATATGCGTGCAGACCTGATTCAGGAAATGACGGTCATGCGATACAACGATAACCGTATTCTCAAAATCCGCCAGGAAGTTTTCCAGCCAGTTAATGGAATCAATATCCAAGTGGTTCGTCGGCTCATCGAGCAGCAGGATGTCCGGATTGCCAAACAGCGCCTGTGCGAGGAGTACGCGCACCTTTTCACTGCCAGCGAGATCCGCCATCTTCATATTATGCTGTGATTCCGGAATACCGAGGCCATTCAGCAGACGGGCCGCCTCCGGTTCCGCCTCCCAGCCATCAAGTTCAGCGAATTCACACTCAAGCTCCGACACCCGGATACCATCCGCATCGGAAAAATCCGGCTTCGCGTAAAGTGCATCCTTCTCATCCATGATTTCGACCAGGCGCTTATGCCCCATGATAACGGTCTTCAAGACCTCATAATCATCGAACTCATAATGATTCTGCTTCAAAACCGCCAGGCGCTCTCCCGGTGTAATTTCGATATTGCCCTTGGTCGGCTCAATATCCCCCGACAACAGCCGCAAAAAGGTTGATTTCCCGGCACCGTTGGCGCCGATTACACCATAGCAGTTCCCCGGCGTAAATTTTATATTGACATCCTTAAATAAAACCCGTTTGCCAAATTGCAGCGTCAGGCCGCTTGTACTAATCATAAACTTTGTTCCTCATCTCTAACCAAATTTGTCAGCCCCGCCAGCCCGGCGGGTCAAGTATAGTCCATTCTATCATATACAGCCCGGCACGTCTATTCCTGCAGAATATTGTTGAAAAGCTGCAATATGCTTTGTCCATAGCTGTAACCCGGTACAGCCCAGCGCCCATTGAGACCCGCCCAATTGCCAATGGTATCCATGCCATAGTTGGCCCGGACGAGATCATAGCGGGGATCGACAACCGGCTCTGCCGGGCGCCGCGTCGAAGCATAAGCCAGCAGATGCTGGATATGTGCCCGCACCCCGAGCCGCGCCGAAGAAAAATACGCGCCCTTTACAGCTGCGCTCGTCGTCCCCAGGCCACAGTAATTGTTCTGATCCGGCGTAACCGTACCGCCATAACGGAAATACCCCGTTTCCTTCAACGCCTGTGCAAAAGCCACATCCGGACGGATTCCCTCACGGCCGCCTTCTTCATAATAATAAGCGACAAGCTCCTGCGGCGGAACCGTAAGCTCCGGTGAAGGATTCATACTCAGAAGATAGCGCACGCACTGCTCCTGGGTAGCAACCGGCGAGCCAAGGATGGCATCATCTCCAGCCGCGGTAACTACCGGTGCCTTCGCCACGACTGGCGGGTGAAGGATTGCCGCAATACGGTCATTCAGACTCCGATGACCTGCATCCGGCTGCACATTTCTCTCACTGTCATTCAGACGATGCATTTCCACTTTCGTTTCCACCTGCGGGTCATGCAGACGCTTCGCCTGCACGGCGGGTAAAAACGAAAACGTAAATGCACCCAGCAGACAAAACGACAAACAATATTTAGCTCTTCTCCTCATCAATGTACTTCCCCCTGGAACAGCAGCAAAAATTGCCCACTGCAATCATTTTTAGTCATACCTTTTTTATTTTATCACATATTACTTAATTTTACACTATCCCGGCGGCATTCCATACCGACTTTGCTGAAACACCGCCCGCCTAGTACAGCGTGCACGAAATACCTAGTCGAATTACTTGTCTGAATTTCCATC
>CAZFPA010000104.1:0-5920 GCA_964520975.1 uncultured Selenomonadaceae bacterium
CGGTATCGGGCGGCATTCAGGCCGCAGAGCCGAATCCGACAGGCTCCAGCGGCATTGCGCACTACACGGGCACCAAGACCGTTGTGAATGTACCGGGCTGTCCGCCGATTCCGGAGGTCATGACCGGTGTCATCATGCACCTGGCGCTCTTCGGCAATCTGCCGCCGCTCGACAACGAGGGCCGGCCCAAGCAGTTCTACGGCAATCGCGTCCACGATACCTGCTATCGTCGTCCGTTCTTTGATGCGGGCATGTTCGCGGAAGATTATGATGATAAAGGGGCCAAGGCCGGCTGGTGTCTCTACAAGCTTGGCTGCCGCGGTCCGGAGACCTACAATGCCTGCGGCAACATGCGCTGGTATCAGGGCATGTCGTACCCGGTACAGTCGGGGGCACCGTGCATCGGCTGCAGTGACGCCCATTTCTGGGATCATGCGCCGTTCTCGGCCCGTCTGCCGAAATACGGCCCGTTCGGCGATGTGGATAAGATCGGCGTGGCTATCGCCGGTACCATGGCGGCCGGCATTGCTGCGCATGGCGCGGTGAGCCTCGTGCAGAAGAAAAAGCTTCGGGCGGAAAAAGACCGCATCGCGGCTGAAAAGCAAGGGAAGAAGGTGGAGAAATGAAACGTGTGGTAGTTGACCCCGTAACGAGAATCGAGGGGCATTTACGCGTGGAAATAAAGGTGGATGAAGGAACCGGCAAGGTTGAGGATGCGCTTTCGAGCGGTACAGCCTGGCGTGGGCTGGAGCTCGTTATGAACGACCGCGACCCGCGGGATGCCTGGGCGTATATCCAGCGCATCTGCGGCGTGTGCACGACGGCACATGCACTGGCTTCGCTGCGTTCGGTAGAGGATGCACTGGGCATCACGATTCCGAAGAACGCGAACTACATCCGCAATATCATGGCGGCCTCGCAGACCGTCCAGGACCATGTCATTCATTTCTATCACCTGCATGCGCTGGACTGGGTGAGCCCGGTGGAGGCACTCAAGGCTGACCCGATTGCGACGGCAAATCTGCAGAATACGGTGCTCAGCACCTACAAGCTGCCGTTTGCCGGCCCGGCAGGCATCAATACCGAGGCCTATCCGAAGGACTTCCCGCAGGCGACACCGCAGTATTTTGCGACGATCAAGCAGAAGATCCAGGGCATCGTCGAGAGCGGCCAGCTCGGTATCTTTGCCGCGCAGTGGTGGGATCATCCCGATTATCAGCTGCTGCCGCCGGAGGTTCATCTGCTGGCAGTGGCACATTATCTGGAAATGCTCGACAAGCAGCGTGACCTCGTTACGCCGCACGTGATTTTCGGCGGCAAGAATCCGCATCCGCACTATGTGGTCGGCGGCATGCCCTGCTCCATTTCGATGGAGGACGGCAACGCGCCGATCAACTCGGCCCGCCTCGCTATCGTGGACCGGGCCATCAATACGGCCCGCACGCTGGTCAACAACTTCTATCTGCCGGATCTGCTGGCTATCGGTACGGCTTATGTGAAAGCCGGCTACGTCGATGGCGGCGGTCTCGCAAAGGAGCGGGTGCTCGGTTTTGGCGCCTACCCGATCGAGCCGTTTACGGGAACGACGAACGGCGGCTTCCATGAGGGACTGCTTGTGCGCTGCAATGGCGTAGTCGAGAATTTTGCCCAGGGGCTTGGCAAGGCGACCTTCTACGAATTCAAGCCGCAGGATATTGCGGACCCGGCGGTGCTCAGCGAAGGCGTACAGCATTCCTGGTACGAGTATCCGGGCAAGGAAGGCGAGAGCCTGCATCCCTGGAGCGGCGTGACGAAGGCGAAGTTCACGGGCCCGAAGACGGGCACGCAGTCAAGCTGGAAAGAGCTCAACGAGGAAGGCAAGTACTCCTGGCTCAAGACGCCGACCTGGTGCGGCAAGATGGCCGAGGTTGGTCCGCTGGCACGCTATATCATCATTTATACAAAAGCGAAGAAGAATATGCTCGGTCAGCCGACCTGGGCAGAGCAGATGATGCTCGACCAGATCGAGGCTGTATCGAAGGTACTGAATCTCGCGCCGGAGGTCTGGATGCCGACCATGGTTGGCCGCACCGCGGTGCGCGGCCTGGAGGCCCAGCTCGCTGCTGAGATCAGCAAATTCTTCTTTGATAAGCTCATAACGAATATCAAGTCCGGCGATACCAAGGTTGCCAATACGGAAAAATGGGAACCGGACCGCTGGCCGAAGGAAGCGCATGGCGTAGGCCTTTATGAGGCACCGCGTGGCGCGCTGAGTCACTGGGTCGTCATCAAGGACGGCAAGATCGCCAACTATCAGGCCATTGTGCCGACGACCTGGAACGCCTGCCCGCGCGATGACAGTGCCGGACATGGCGCCTATGAAATGGCGATGATGGACACGAAGGTCAAGGTCGCGGACAAGCCGCTGGAGATTCTGAAGGTCATCCGTTCCTTTGACCCCTGCATGGCCTGCGCAACCCATCTTTTCAATGCCAAGGGCGAGAAAATCAAGGTGGTCACGACTGACCCCTATACGGGAACCCGTGTCGACTAGCCGGCAGAAAGGACGGAATGCGGTATGATGAAAAAACAGAAACGCCGTATCTACTATGTTTTCAGTCCGTTTTTGCGGATTTTCCATTGGATGATGGTGGCATCCCTGCTCGCGCTCTTCATCACCGGGCTCATGATAACGAAGCCGGTGGGCGTGTCCGCTATGGAGCCAACGTATTCGACGCTGTCGGTGGATTTCATTCGGAACATCCACTTCATCGCGGCGTTCATCTTCACCTCATCCATTATGCTGCGTATATACGGCTTCATGATCAACCCTGGCGACCGGCTCATGCCGCGCGTCTGGGAGGGAAGCTTTTACAAGGGATTTTTCCAGGTGGCGCTGCACTACATGTTCCTGAAGCTGCAGCACCCGCCGTTTCTGCGTAACCCGATGGCGCGCCTCTCCTATGGCGGGTTCTACGCCATGGCGTTCATCGAGATCGTCACGGGCTTCGCGATGTATGCGATGGATTTCTCCGGTATCTGGGGCTTTGTGTTCGGCAGTGTGAACGTGACCTCGGGCGGCGTGTTCATGGTGCACCTCATCCATCACTATGTAGCCTGGTTCATCGTGCTCGTAGCGATCGGTCATGTGTACATGGTCGTGCGGGCGGATGTCATGGAGGGCGAGGGCGAGGCCTCGAGCATGTTCTCCGGCATCAAGCTCTACAAGCATCGCCCACTGGACGTCATGGAGCTCGAGCAGGAAGCGCACACGCAGGAATACTGGGATGCACTCAAAAGACAGCAATGGGAGGATGGTAAGAATGTGTAAGGAATGCGGCTGCGGTTCGACCGGCGGCAATACCCGCCTGCAGTTCACCGCGAAAGGCTATACGGAGACGAATGCCAAAGAGGTAGAAAAGGCCCTGCTGGGACTGCCGGGCGTGCTCTTCGTACACATCCATGCGCATGACGGCGAGACGACGGTAGACTACAATCCGGCGAAGACGAAGCTCATGGACATACTGAACATTTTCAATACGCGCGGCCTGGAGGCAGCGCTCTGATACTAAAAACCAAGGGACGCTTCTTTAGCCGCCAGGCGGCGTGCTGAAGAAGCGTCCTTTTTGCAGGGGAGGTATTTTATGCACGAGATGGCTATTGCGGAGGGCATCCTGGATATTGCGCTCGACTATGCGGCGCGGAACGACGCGAAACGCATCGGAAAAATCAGCCTGCTGCTCGGCGAAATGTCCGGCGTGGAGACGGAGGCGCTGACCTTCTGCTTTTCTTCGCTGGTCCGCGGTACGATTGCCGAGGACGCCGAGCTCGCGCTGCACCGTGTGCCGCTCATGGGACGCTGCCGCAGCTGCGGGGCCGAGACCCATATCGAGCACTATAACTTTACCTGTCCCGCCTGTCATACCGGGCAGCTCGATATCCTATCGGGCCGGGAAATGCAGGTAGAATATCTGGAGGTGGAATGATGGAAGTACAGGTTATGCAGGACATCCTGGGGAAGAACGACCGCATTGCGGCGGAGAACCAGGCTCTGTTTGCCGATAAGAAGATTTTTGCGCTGAACCTCATGGGATCGCCGGGCTCCGGCAAGACCTCGCTTTTGGAAAAGACGATGGCCGCACTCAAGGATGAGCTCAAGATGGCCGTCATCGAGGGTGATCTCTTTACCTCGAAGGATGCCGACCGCATCGCGAAATACGATGTGCCCGTGATTCAGATCAATACGAGCGGCGGCTGTCACCTGGACGCGCCGATGGTGCAGAAGGTGCTGCGGGAAATGGACCTCGACGCGCTGGATCTGCTCATCATCGAAAACGTGGGCAATCTCGTCTGCCCGGCGGAATTCAATGTGGGCGAGGATGAAAAAGGTGTGGTGCTCAGCATCACGGAGGGCGATGACAAGCCGATGAAATATCCGCTGATTTTCAAGGAATCCGCGGTGACCGTGCTGAACAAGGTGGACATCCTGCCCTATACGAATTTTGATATGGCCGCAGCGCGGGAGGATATCACGACACTCCACCCGGATGCCTATATCATTGAAACCTCCTGCACTACGGGCCAGGGCCTTGCCCAGTGGTTTGACTGGCTGCGGGCCAGAGTCAGGGCCAAGAAGGGATGAGCGCGGTGGACAGCTTTAAGGAAAATGGCGGGCCGGGAACGATGCCGGCCGGGCTGGTGCAGGACAGCCATGCGGCTGATGCCGGTGCGCTGGAGGAGTTCATGGCGGTACCGGAAGTCACCGTGCTGGGCATCGGCAACATCGTGCTGCAGGACGAGGGCTTTGGCGTGCGGGCAGTGGAACTGCTTGATGAGAAATACGAATTTCCCGCGCAGGTCCAGGTGCTCGATGGCGGTACCCTGGGTATGGAACTGCTGCGCTTCGTGACCGGTACGAAAAAGCTGCTGGTCATCGACTCCATCAACAGCAATGAAGAGCCGGGAACGATGTTCCGCTTTGCGAATGAAGCCGTCATGGCCCATTTCCAGGATAAGCTCTCCGTCCATGAGGTCGGCATCCAGGACGTGCTCGCCCTGCTGCAGGTCACCGGCAAGCCCATCCCCGAGGTCGTCGTCATCGGCGCCCAGCCCTACCAGGTATCCGCCGGCGTAGGTCTCACCCCGGAAATGACAGCCCTGCTGCCTAAAATCGAACAGCAGGCACTAAAAGAACTCCGGCAGTGGCAGGTGGAGGTTAAAAGGAAATAGCCGTGTTGATTTCGTAAATATCGTTAGTCTTTTGGAGGCAGAGTATGCAGCTACCTTATGAGGCGAAAAATGTAGATTTTATGAGACAGTTACGAAAGAAAATGACCCGGGAGGAACGGCATCTTTGGTATGATTTTTTACGGGGATATCCGGTAAAGTTTTATCGGCAGCGACGGATTGATTGCTATATAGTAGATTTTTACTGTCATGCGGCACATCTGGTTGTAGAATTGGATGGAGGACAGCATTACACAGAAGAAGCAAAAGCCGCCGATGATGCGCGTACAAGGATATTGGAACAGTATCATCTGCACGTTTTGCGATTTTCCAATCGGGATATACAGAAAAACTTTCGCGAAGTATGCAGCGTGATCGATGCGTATGTAACGGATCATACAAAATAACCAAGAGCGCCCACAAACAGCATCGCAGAGCCAGAGGGAAGGTATTCAGTATGGTGATGATCCATAAAAACAATGGCATGCAATATCACCAAATCCAGCAACCCCTCAGGCGCTGCGCGCCAGCTCCCCTAGCAGGGGAGCCTTTTGGATGAGCGGATGCACTGGAGGAAAAAATAGGATTTTTATAAGTGAGCTACAAATTGAAATCTTGGATGCAAATAAGCCTCCCCTACTAGGTGAGCAGCGAACCGCCGCTTTAGCTGCGTGTGAGTCTCCATCCCTTTATGGGTGGAAGCGCCATGGTGGAG
>CAZFPA010000105.1:0-5901 GCA_964520975.1 uncultured Selenomonadaceae bacterium
ACGAAGTATGATTTTCGCGGCAAAGCCTGGCTGGGGGCGCTCATCGATCTGCCATTTGCGATTTCACCGGTGGTTGCTGGTTTGTTCTTCATCATGCTGTTCGGGCGGATGAGCCCGCTGTATCCCTTCCTGCGGGCGGAGCATCTGATGATTGTCTTTGCGGTGCCGGGCATTATCCTGGCGACCATCTTCGTGACGCTTCCGTTCATTACCCGGGAGCTGGTGCCGGTGATGGAGGCACAGGGGCGCAGTGAGGAAGAGGCAGCGGCGACCATGGGGGCTGGCGGCTGGACGATATTCCGCAGGGTAACTTTGCCGAATATCCGCTGGGCGCTGCTGTACAGCATTATCCTGTGTACGGCCCGTGCCCTGGGCGAGTTCGGTGCGGTATCGGTTGTATCCGGGCATATCCGGGGAAAGACGAATACCTTGCCGCTGCATATTGAGATCTTGTATAACGAGTATAATTTTACGGCAGCTTTTGCAGTGGCCTCTATCCTGGTTATGCTGGCTATCGTGATTCTGGTCTTGCGTAATCTGGTGGAATGGCATGCGAAACGGGGGAATGGAAATGTCGATTGAAGTAGAGTTGAAACATATAGGGAAGATGTTTGGTTCGTTCCGGGCTTCCGATGATATCAATCTGACGGTAGAGAAAGGGCAGCTGGTTGGTTTGCTTGGGCCATCCGGCAGTGGTAAGACGACCATCCTGCGTATGATCGCAGGGCTGGAGATGCCGGACGAAGGCGATATCCTGATTGGTGGCCGGCGCGTCAATGATCTGCCGCCGGGCAAGCGTGGTATTGGCTTTGTATTTCAGAATTATGCGTTGTTCCGGCATCTGACCGTGCGCGAAAATATCGCGTTCGGATTGAAGGTACAGAACCAGCCTGCGGTGGAGAGCAGGGCACGGGTGGATGAACTGATCGATCTGATCGGGTTGAAGGAGTTCGGCAATCGGTATCCGATGCAGCTGTCCGGCGGGCAGCGCCAACGGGTAGCTTTTGCCCGGGCGCTGGCCCCGCAGCCGGAACTGCTTCTGCTTGATGAGCCCTTTGCGGCCATTGATGCGAAAGTTCGTAAAGAACTGCGCCAATGGCTGCGGCAGACTATCCATCAGCTGGGCGTCACGAGTATTTTCGTGACCCATGATCAGGATGAAGCGGTGGAGGCAGCCGATGCCATCCTGATTGTGAGCCAGGGACGTATCGAGCAGAGTGGGACGCCGGTCGAGATCTATCAGCATCCGCAAACGCCATTCGTAGCTGATTTTATCGGGGAGTCTGTGCATGTGCCGGATTATACGATCTTCAAGGGATTTGGGAATGGTGAGGGGACGCACGAAGGCATCATCCGGCCGGAATTTCTGGAGGTTGGAGCCGATGCCCGCGAGCTTCTCATGCCGCTGGCAGCGGAGCGGGGCATTGTCCGTGGGACGTATTTCCGGGGCAATAATATCCAGGTGGATATCGAGGTGCGCGGGCAGCTGCTCAGAGCCTGGCGGAGTCTGGAGAAACGGCCGCTGCGGGAAGGTGATGAAGCGTTGGTGCTGATCCACCGGATCTATAGTTTTGCGCATGGGCAGACGCAAATCATTGAAAATCAGGCAAAGAGAGAAGATTCCGTAGTCATTTGACAGAAAGGAGCATGACATGCAGAAGATAGAGAAGTCAGCCGATATTTTGATTATCGGCGGTGGTGCAGCCGGCTGCTTTGCAGCGATTACGCTTGCTGACCGGCATCCGGACCTGAAGGTCTTGTTGGTGGACAAGGCAAATATTCGGCGCAGCGGCTGTCTGGCGGCCGGGGTCAATGCGCTCAATGCTTATATTGCGCCGGGCTATACGCCGGAAGATTATGTGGACTATGCGGCAGCTGATGCGGCCGGCATCGTGCGCGAAGACCTGCTGCTGTCGATGGCTGAGGGACTCAATGCGGTTACACAGCAGATTGAGCATCTTGGGCTGGTCATCCTGAAAGACTCCGCAGGAAATTATGTGTCCCGCGGCTGGCGCAACATCAAGATCAATGGGGAAAACATCAAGCCTCTGCTGGCAGCAGCTGTCCGACAGGCATCATCTGTCGAGGTGCTGGAACATGTGGATGTTGTGGATTATCTGCAGGCTGAGGACGGGGATAAAGTGACAGGTGCCTGGGGAATCGGAATTCAGAAGGATGCCGTGTATTTTCTGGATGCAAAGGCAGTCATCTGTGCGACGGGAGGAGCATCCGGGCTTTACCGGCCCAATCATCCGGGAAATGCCCGGCATACCATGTGGTACAGTCCGTTCAATACCGGAGCTGGCTATGCAATGGGGCTGCGGGCCGGTGCAGAGATGACCACCTTTGAGATGCGGTTCATTGCGCTTCGCTGCAAGGATACGATTGCGCCGACAGGGACGCTGGCGCAGGGCATAGGAGCAGAGCAGGTCAATGCGCGGGGCGGTCATTATCAGGCCGCGTATGGTAATACAACATCTGAGCGGCTCTATGCCGTGGTCAGCGAGAACCTGGCCGGACGCGGTCCCTGCTATCTCGAAACGCATGGAATTACGGCAGAGCAGCAGGAATCGCTCGAGAAGGCTTATCTCAATATGGCACCAGCGCAGACCATGCGCTGGCGTGAGACCGGATTGGGGCCGGCAGTGTCTGATGTGGAGATCGAGGGAACTGAGCCTTATGTGGTCGGCGGGCATACAGCCAGCGGCTACTGGATTGATGATCAGCGGGCAACCACGCTGCCGGGACTCTTTGCCGCCGGTGATGCAGCCGGCGGCTGCCCACAGAAATATGTGACCGGGGCCTTTGTTGAGGGCCGCATTGCTGCCTGTTCTGCGGCTGACTATGCAGGACGCAGCGTGGAAACCATCGTGTCAGAATCTGTCCGGCAGCAGATTATGGAAAGGGTCAGGCAGCTGCGGACAGTCCCGCCGCAAGCAGCATTATTCACAACGGAGATGCTGGAGGAAGCGATGCAGCAGGTCATGGATGAGTATGCCGGCGGCATTACGACCAGCTATCGGTATACCGGACAGCAGCTTCGGCTGGCTCGTGCGCATATCGCCCGGTTGAGCAGACTCAGTGAGGGATTGCGGGCGGGGGAAGCATATGATCTCCTGAAGGTGTTTGAGCTGCAGGAGCGGCTGCTGGTTTGCCGGGTGCTTATCGAGCATTTGCTGGCCCGACGGGAAACGCGCTGGCACAGCTTTGCAGAAAATCTGGATTATCCCGGGCGCAGCCGGGCTTTTGATAAATATGTCAATTCCCGTCTGGAGCATGGCAGGGTCCGGATCATTTATCGTAACCTGGTGAAACGAGGTGAACACTATGAGCATCAGCATTGATCCGGCGCGCTGTATCGGTTGCGGCAGCTGCGGCGAGGTGTGCCCCGGCAATCTGCTGCAGCTGCGGCAGGGACGGATGGTCATCCGTGATGCCCGGGACTGCTGGGGGTGTACGGCATGTGTCAAGGCCTGTCCTCGGGATGCCATTTGTTATTATCTGGCGGCAGAACTTGGCGGGGGCGGCGGCAGGCTGTATGCGGACGATGGCCCGCAGCAGCTCATCTGGCGGCTGGAACTGGCCGATGGTTCGCCGCAGCGTATCATTGTAGATAAGTCTGATGCCAATCGATATTGATTGACGGTTTGAAGATAGGAGAGTGTGCAAATGGCAATGGATCATTTGGATCAATTGGAAGCAGAAAGTGTCTATATTCTGCGGGAAGCATATAAGAAACTTGGTAAACTCGGGATGCTCTGGTCGATTGGAAAAGATTCGACTGTGCTGCTGTGGCTGGCGAAGAAGGCCTTCTATGGTCATGTGCCATTTCCGTTCATTCATGTGGATACGAAACATAAGATTCCGGCGATGATCGAATATCGCGATCGTGTAGCTAAAGAACTGGGGATCGACCTCATCGTGCATACAAACTGGGATGCTATCCATGCAGGTATGGGGCCGGACAAAGGCCGGCTTGCCTGCTGTAAAGCACTCAAGACGGAAGGTCTGCGCCAGGTTGTCAGGGAGTATGGATTTGATGGCTTGATTGTCGGCGTGCGCCGCGATGAGGAAGGCTCTCGTTCTAAGGAACGGGTATTCAGCGAGCGTACCCGGGATGACAGCTGGGACTACACGAATCAGCCGCCGGAGCTATGGGATCAGTTCAAGACGGACTTCCCGAAGGGCAATCATATCCGGGTTCATCCAATTCTGGCCTGGAGCGAGGTAGATATCTGGGAATACATCCGTCGGGAGCAGATTCCAATCATCGATCTGTATTTTGCCAAAAAAGGCAAGCGTTATCGCAGCCTGGGCTGTGCCTGCTGTACAGGGATGATCGATTCGGAAGCGGATACGCTGGATAAAATAATCGAGGAGCTCAAACATACGAAGACCGGCGAGCGGGCAGGCCGCAAGCAGGATCAGGAGGATGCCTATGCGATGCAGAAGCTGCGTAAGGAGGGGTATATGTGATGGAACAGAAAAGAAAAGAAGAAGGGCTGCGCATCGTTGTGGTCGGTCATGTGGATCACGGGAAATCAACGGTTATCGGCCGCCTGCTCTATGATACGGAGTCTTTGCCGGAAGGAGCTGTAGACAAGGTCCGGCGCATTGCCAAAGAGACGGGAAAGCCGTTTGAGTATGCGTATCTGCTGGATGCCTTCGAGGAAGAGCAGAAGCAGGGCATTACCATCGACACGACGCAGATCCAGTTCGCGACGGCTAAGCGTGAATACGTCATCATCGATGCACCAGGGCATAAGGAATTCCTCAAAAATATGATTTCCGGTGCAGCGAATGCCAATGCAGCCATGCTTATCGTCGATGCACAGCAGGGTGTGCAGGAGCAGTCCCGGCGGCATGGTTACATGCTGAGCCTGCTGGGCATTCGCAAGGTCTATGTCATCATCAACAAGATGGATCTGGTTGGTTACTCCGAGAACGTATTCCGTCAGGTAGCCGATGATATGAAAGACTTTCTGGAAGGGCTGGACGTGCATCCACTGAACTATATACCGGTATCTGGTTTTCTGGGGGACAATATTGCATCGAAATCAGATAATATGCCCTGGTATGCTGGCGTCAACCTGCTCGATTCACTGGACTTGCTGGAGGGCGAGACTGGCATCACTGACAAGGCGCTGCGGCTGCCGATACAGGATGTGTTCAAGTTTGACGAGCGACGCATCATTGCCGGTCGCGTTGAGTCCGGCCAACTGAATGTGGGCGATGAGATTGCGATCTATCCCTCCGGACGGCGTACAAGGATTAGCGGGATTGCCTGCTGGCGGGAACAGGACAGGCGAATGACGGCCACAGCTGGTGAATCGACCGGCATCATTGTGAAGGATGAGTTCTTCAACCAGCGCGGTGAGATTATCACGCATGCGGCGGATGAGCCGCCTGCAGTATCGAACCGTCTGCGGGCTTCGCTGTTCTGGATGGGAAAGGAACCATTGCGGCTGAATAAGACTTATAAACTGAAACTGGCTACGCAGGAAGTCGGGGCCGAGGTCGAGAGCATTGTCAAGACGATTGATGCGTCAAACCTTGACAGTCGTGAAGGCGCGAGTGAGATAAAGCTGAATGATGTGGCGGAGGTCATCCTTCGGCTAAAAGCTTCGATTGCTTTTGATGTATTCCAGGCCCATCAGGCCACCGGACGTTTTGTGCTTGTGGATGGTTATGATGTGGCCGGCGGCGGTATCGTGGTGGCTGCTGAAGCAGCAGCTGAGGAACAGGAGCCGGTGTTCATTGGCGAGCGGGTGACAGCCCGCGGAGATATCTTTGATGAGTTTTACTATGATGTGGAGCGCTATGCTGTGACAAAAGTGGCTGCAGCTCCACAGAAAACCTATCAGGTCGGTGATGTGATCCCGACCAGGGGCCTGAGCTATG
>CAZFPA010000106.1:0-5900 GCA_964520975.1 uncultured Selenomonadaceae bacterium
ATGCTGGGTTTCTCGGCAATATACAATCTCAAAATAAATTACACCCCAATAAATCAAACATTAACATATCATCGAAAGAACAAAGAATAAACGGCCCAGATTACCAAGCCCGTCCAAAGCAGCACAACAATCGACGCTGCGACCATAAGGTAGGGCAATCGCCGTTCCAGCCGCCAGGCCTGCGCCTCACTGTCCTCTCGTACCCGATACGGCAGAAGCTGCAGCAGACCGCAGACAGCCGCGGGCAAAACCACCGCGTCATCGACGAGCCCCAGAAACGGAATCGTATCCGGAATCAGATCCACCGGACTTACGAGATAGAGCAGGGCCGCAAGCATCATACCCTTGATGGCCTTCGGAGTACCCGGATGCCGCATCGCCATGAGCATGATGAGCAGATCCTTGCGAAAAAGCTTCAAAAAGCCTAAAAATCTTGCCATCCCTTTTCCTCCTCTGCACACTTTCTTCTATTCTATCATGTTTTGCAGATTCGTTCCAATTCCCGGAACAGGAGCTCCGGCTCAATGGGCTTCACAAGATAGCTGCTCATCCCCGCCACCTTTGCCTTCGCGCGATCCTCCGTAAACGCATTGGCCGTCATCGCCAGCACCGGCACAACCGGCGCATCAGCCCGCGCCATGCTCCGGATGCGCCGGGCAGCCTCCAGTCCATCGAGCCGTGGCATGCGGATATCCATGAGCACAGCCTGATAGAAAAACGGGGGAGAAGCCGCAAAGAGCTCACAGGCCTGCAATCCGTCCACGGCCTCATCCACCAGGGCCCCCGCCCGCTCGAGCAGCGTCCTGGCGATCTCCATGTTCAGCCCGTTATCCTCCGCCAGCAGGATATGAACGCCGGGCAGCCGGATCTCACGCCAATCACCAGCCGGCTCGGCCCGCTCCACCAGCGCACCGGTCTCCGCCAGCTGCAGCGGAAGCACGATGGTAAAGGCCGTCCCCTGCCCCTTCCGGCTCTGCACCGCAATCGTCCCGCCCATGAAGCGCACAATATTGTAGACAATCGACAGCCCGAGTCCGCTGCCCGCCCCCTGGCGGGCCCGCTCTACAGATTCCTGCTCAAACGGCCGGAAAATGCGGCCCAGGAACTCCTCCGACATGCCGATGCCATTGTCACGGATCACGAATTGCAGGCGCTCCATCTGCTTCGTATGATCGAGCGCCTCCGCCGACCACCCGATCTGCCCGTCCTCCGGCGTGAACTTCAGCGCATTGGACAAGAGATTCAAAAAAATCTGCTTGAGGCGCAGGACATCGCCGCAATAGCAGCGATCCGTGTCGAATTTCTTCTGCAGGCAGATATGACGATGCAGCTTATCAGCCTGCGGCCGGATGATCTCCATGACCTCGGCAATGAGCACCGCCAAAGAGAATTTTTCATGACCCAGCTTGAATTTCCCCGTCTCGATCTTGGACATATCGAGGATATTGTTGATGAGCGAAAGAAGATACGCCGAGGACGCATCGATTTTCTGGAAGCATTCCCGTACATAGCCGATATCCTCCACCCGCAGCTGCGCCAGCCGGCTCATGCCGATGATTGCATTCATCGGCGTACGGATATCGTGGCTCATACGTGAAAGGAAATCCAGCTTGGCATGATTGGCTGCCTTCGCCGCCTCGAGGGCATCCCGCAGCAGCTCCTGCTGCCGGCGTTCCTCCCGGCGCTGGCGATCCAGTACCTTGATCATGCCGATTCCGAGCACATCGCTGCCAACGGGATTTTCCACGTGGATGAGCTGTATGGAGATCCAGTGATCCAGCCCGTCGCGCCCCACAGCCTGCACCTCATCGTACACCTCGTCCTCCCCCTGCTGAAAGCGCCGCAAAAGCTCCGCGGGCGAAAAGATCTGCTGAAACTTTTCCCAGTAAGCGGGCTTTACCCGCTGCCGGGCCTCATCCAGCAGCTCCTGGATAGAACCGCTGCGCCGCGGGAAAAAGACTGGCTGCTCCTTGATGAAGCAATTATACCGCTCCATGGTAAAATTCAGGCTCATGGTCGAAAGATATGCCGTACAGGCAGCCGCCTGCAGCAGGCTGGTCTCAATGAGCCGCTGCTCATCCTGCAGGCGCCGCAGCAGACGCACCTCGTTCTCGACCTCCGCCATGCGCTTTTCCTGCTGCTTCTTGCGCGAGATATCCATAATAAAAGAATACAGAACCTCCCGCCCATCAGCCGCCTGGCTGCGTCGACCGATATCATTGATCCAGCGCCGGCGTCCATCCGCACCCTGCGCCTGATATTCCAGAGAATATTCATCGCCGGTGGCCAGCTGCTCCGCCTGCTGCTGGCAGACACGCGGATAGTCCTCTGGCACAATGACAGCCGATGCGAACCCACCCGTCTGCCGCTGAAAATCCGCCGCATCTTTATACCCGAACATCCGGCAAAAGGACGCACTGACCCAAAGAGCTGCGGAACCTGATGCCACCTCGCAGACCACCATGCCGCCCGGCATCTGCGACAGCATAATGGCCAGCTGCTGATCCTGCCGTTCCAGCCGATGATTCATATTCTCATAGAGCTGGCCAGAACTTTCACCGGGAAAGAGCTCCGTTTCCTTCATAGCGCACCTCCCTCTCTGCCAGAGCAGAGCCTCACCACGATAATTTGAACATTAGTAGTATTCTGCAAAAATGAGGCGAATCCTCCTCAGAGAACTTTCCGCCGTCTAATTTATATTGATTCTGAATATCAAATTGACAGAACCCCGCCTGCATTGTTATAATGTAGAAAAATCAATACTGATCATTACAGGTAGAGGTGCAGACCTCATGAATACCTGCCCGGAGCCTCCAGGCGCTGAAGGGCAGGAAAAGGGATGTCTGCCGAAACCACAGACGGATGGAAACGCCTGCGGTTGGTCGCTGGTCGAACAGGCCCCCGACTGTCATACAAACGTATGGAGAGCTACTAAGCGATACACACGCAACGGCCTGCCTTCGTTTTTTCTTCGCAGGTCATTTTTTATACCCTGTATTTCGGTAAATATGGATATTGGAGGAATTCCCTATGACAGAAAAAAGATTCCCTGTTTCCCAGGAAAAGCTGGAAGAAATCATCAAAAAGTATCCCACGCCGTTCCATATCTACGACGAAAAGGCCATCCGCCAGAACCTGCGCCGTCTCTTCAAGGCATTTGCCTGGGCACCGTCCTTTCGGGAGCACTACGCGGTAAAGGCGGCTCCGAACCCCCGCCTGCTGCAGGTTCTCCGCGAGGAAGGCGCCGGTGCCGACTGCAGCTCGCTCGCCGAGCTCTATCTGGCCGAAGCAGCCGGCATCTGTGGCGAAGCCATCATGCTCACCTCGAATGACACCCCGGCCGACGAATTCCAGAAGGCCATCGCCCTCGGCGCCATCATCAATCTCGACGACATTTCCCATATCGAATATCTCGAAAAGAACGCGGGCTTCCCGGCCTGCCTCTCCTTCCGCTACAACCCGGGCTCGCTTATCGAGGGCAACGACATCATCGGCCAGCCCGAGGAAGCAAAATACGGCGTGACGCATGACCAGCTCTTCGAGGCCTACCGCATCGCAAAGGAAAAGGGTGTCAAGCGCTTCGGCCTGCATACGATGGTCATCTCCAATGAACTGCATGCCGATTCCTTCATCAATACGGCCCGTCTCATGTTCAACCTGGCTGTCGAGATCAAGGAAAAGCTCGGCATTGCCCTTGAATTCGTGAACCTGGGCGGCGGCATCGGCATCCCCTACCGTCCGGAGGAACAGGAAGTCGATCTCGAATACGTCGGTGCGGGCATCCACAAGGCCTACCAGGAAATCATCGAACCGGCGGGCCTCGACGGCCTCGCCATCGCGATGGAATCCGGCCGGGCCATCACCGGCCCTTACGGCTACCTTGTATCCACGGTGCTGCACGAAAAGAAGACCTACAAGGACTACATCGGCCTGGATTCCTGCATGGCCAATCTCATGCGCCCGGCGCTCTACGGAGCCTATCACCATATCGTCGTGGTGGGCAAGGAACATGCGCCCTGCGACCACACCTATGATGTCACGGGCTCCCTCTGCGAGAACAACGATAAATTCGCTATTGACCGCCAACTGCCGAAGATCGACATCGGCGACCGCCTCATCATGTTCGATACCGGCGCCCACGGTCATGCCATGGGCTTCAACTACAATGGCAAGCTGCGCAGTGCCGAACTGCTGCTGAAGGAGGACGGCAGCGTCGAGCTCATCCGCCGGGCCGAAACCCTGGACGACTACTTCGCCACCCTCCGCTACGACGGCTCCCTCATGTAACAGGAACCCCTACGGCTGCATTTTTTATGCAGCCGTTTTTTTATGCCTGGAAGCATTACCTGCCGGCACCATATTCCGCTATTTTCAGATAAAAATAACTGGAGCAGATGATTTCTATCTGCTCCAGTTCCTTTATGCTGAAAATCCAGGCTTAAGCCAGTACACGGGCCAAACGGACGAGCTCCGGGTCCAGGGTCTTTTGATGATTTACGGCATCGTAGAGGTCGATGCTGACGACCTTGCCGGCGTCAAAGCCGAATACGACGTTAGACGTGCCCGAAATGAGCGCCAGGGCTGCTTTTTCGCCCAGCATGCTGGCCTTGATGCGGTCCTCTACGGAAGGAGAGCCGCCGCGCTGGATGTGGCCGAGTACCGATACACGCGTATCGATATCCGTCTTTTCCGCCACGATCTTGCCCATTTCCACCGCAGAGCCGGCACCCTCAGCTACGACAATGATGCTGTAGCGCTTGCCTTCTTCGTAGGACTTCTTGATTTCTTCGCAGATCTGATCGAGATCGAACTTGACCTCCGGCACGAGCACGTATTCCGCGCCGCCCGCAATACCGGACATCATGGCCAGCCAGCCGGATTTGCGGCCCATGACCTCGATGAGGATGATGCGGCGATGCGCCGAAGCCGTATCCCGAAGCTTGTTGATGGCGTCCACGATCGTGTTAGCGGCAGTATCCGCACCGATGGTGTAGTCTGTACCCCAGACATCGTTATCGATGGTGCCCGGCAGGCCGACAATCGGCATACCGAGATCCGAAAGCAAAGCACCGCCGGTAAGGCTGCCGTCGCCACCGATGATGACGAGACCTTCAATGCCATGCTTCTTCAGATTGGCCAGGCCCTTCTTGCGGCCGGCCTCGGTCTTGAATTCCTTGCTGCGGGCCGTCCCGAGGAAGGTACCGCCACGCTGAATGAGATCACTTACGCTGCGGGAACTCAGCTGATACATATCGTCCTCAAGCATTCCCTTATAGCCGTTATTTATACCCCAGACCTCGACACCCTCATGCAGAGCCGTGCGGACTACAGCACGCGCTGCCGCATTCATTCCCGGGCTGTCGCCGCCACTGGTCATGACTGCAATACATTTCAACATAAAAGTTTCCCCCATTCTTTATTACTACATCTTATTATATCCCATTGTAGAAAATAAAGATTCAAAAGTAAAGGCCTAAATAATAATATGTTATATTCAATAAATTCCTTCATATACGAAAATTATCGCAAAAATGTACAGCCCGTCCGGACATGGAGGTTGAAGCCATGTGGGACGGGCTGTACAGGGTTTTCTATCAACAATCGTAAATTGAAAGCTTTTCTTTTTTAATGAAATTTTTTTAACGCATTCTTCCGGGTTATAGAGCTTTTTCCATGCCCTTGGTACGATTACGAAATTCCGTGCAGGTCAGATGTTCATATTTCTTGAAAATCTTACTGAAATAGCTGCTCTCATTGTAGCCCAGCTTAAAGGAAATATCCGCAATGCTGTACTCCGTAAAATACAGGTACTCACCGGCCAGCGAAATCTTCTGCATGTGGATGTAGTTCATCACGCTGATATGGTACTGCTTCTGAAAGATGCGGCTCAGATACACCTG
>CAZFPA010000107.1:0-5831 GCA_964520975.1 uncultured Selenomonadaceae bacterium
CGTTTGCAGCACAGATGGCAGCAGAAGTTGCTGCAAAGGCTGCAATGGAACATGGCCTGAAGCAGGTTGAAGTTTTTGTAAAGGGTCCTGGCGCTGGCCGTGAAGCCGCTATCCGTTCCCTGCAGGCGACTGGCCTCGAAGTAAACATGATCAAAGATGTTACTCCGATCCCGCATAATGGATGCCGTCCGCCGAAGCGTAGAAGAGTTTAATAGGAGGTGCAGAACTAGATGGCAATTGATAGAGTACCAGCTCTGAAAAGATGCCGTTCCCTCGGTATCGAACCGGCGGTTATCGGCCTGAGCAAGGAATCGAAGCGTCAGCCCAGACGTACGAACCGCAAGGTAAGTGAATATGGCACGCAGTTGAAAGAAAAGCAGAAAGCAAAGTTCATTTATGGTGTTCTGGAGAAGCAGTTCAGAGCATATTACGATAAGGCAAAGACGATGCAGGGCGTAACAGGTGAAAACCTCCTGGGCCTTCTTGAGAGAAGAATCGACAACGTCGTTTTCCGTCTTGGTATTGCGGCTACCCGCAAACAGGCTCGCCAGATCGTTCGTCATGGCCATATTACGGTCAATGGCAAGCGCCTCGACATTCCGTCGGCACTGGTAAAGGTAAATGATGTTATCGCTGTTAAGGAAAAGAGCCGCGCAAATGCGTTCTTCAAGGGCATGGCTGAAAGCTATGATACTCTTAGCACGCCGGCTTGGCTGACTGCTGATGCTGCCAGCATGGGCGGTACGGTAACGAGATTCCCGAACCGTGATGAAATCGACGTTCCTGTAAATGAGCAGGCTATCGTCGAATTGTACTCCAGATAATATCTTTGTGTTTATATGGACTATATAGGTGCATGGGTGCATAGAATTATTGAGGAGGGTTATTCCAGATGATCGAAATCGAAAAACCGAAGATTGAGATAGTGGAAATCAGTGAAGATAATCGTTACGGAAAATTCGTCTGCGAGCCGCTGGAACGCGGTTACGGTACAACGCTTGGCAACAGCCTGCGTCGTATCCTGTTATCTTCTTTACAAGGTGCTGCAATAACCTCCATCAGAATTGACGGAGTGCTCCATGAGTTCTCTACGATTCCTGGTGTTCGGGACGATGTTACGAATATCATTTTGAACTTGAAATCGCTTTGCCTGAAAATGCATTGCGAGGAACCGCGCGTTATCCGCATTGATGTGGAAGGCGAGAAGGAAGTTACCGCAGCGGACATCATTACGGATGACGATGTGGAGATCCTGAATCCTGACCTCCATATTGCTACTGTCAACGAAACGGGCTCCCTGAAAATGGAGATGACAGTAGAGCGTGGCCGCGGCTACGTTCCTGCTGATAAGAATAAGAAGCCGGATCATGTGATCGGCATTATTCCTATCGACTCGATCTTTTCCCCAATTTCGCGTGTGAACTACACCGTAAAAGATACGCGTGTAGGCAATGTAACTGACTACGATAAGCTGACTTTGGAAGTATGGACCGATGGTTCCATCCGTCCAGAAGAAGCTGTGAGCAAGTCGGCCAGCATTCTTGTCGCACACCTGAAGCTTTTCCAGAACATGGCGGGGCTTCCGGAGGAAGAGGAAGAAGAAGAGGGAACTTTCACTGAGGCAGAGGAAAACGATGCTTCAAAGGTATTGGAAATGACGATTGAGGATCTTGATCTGTCTGTCCGCTCGTATAACTGCTTGAAGAGAGCTAATATCAACACGGTAGAGGATCTCGTTTCCAAGTCAGAAGAGGACATGATGAAGGTCAGAAATCTTGGTCGTAAGTCTCTCGAAGAGGTTAAGAAAAAACTGCAGGAACTTGATTTGTCGCTTGTAGAAAATGAAGAATAAGGAAAGAGGGAAATAAATGGGCTACAGAAAATTAGGACGTGACTCGAGTGCACGTAAGGCTTTATTCCGCAGCATTCTGACTTCCTTCTTTAAGCATGAGCGCATTGAAACGACGGAAGCCAAGGCTAAGGAAATCAGCGGCCTTGCTGAGCAGCTCATCACGTTAGCAAAACGTGGTGACCTTGCAGCCCGTCGTCAGGCCATTGCGCGTCTTGCCGATGAAGAAGTCGTAAGAAAGCTGTTTGATGAAATTGCAGCGAAATACAATGACCGCCAGGGCGGTTACACTCGTATCCTCAAGATTGGACCTCGTCGCGGCGATGCTGCTCCGATGGTTATCCTTGAGCTGGTATAACAGTAATGAAGCCGCCAGCCTTTTCAGGCTGACGGCATTTTCGTTCTATCGGGTGTATATGTTACCTTGAATTTTGATTTGTGTTGACAATTGAAATCGGGTATAATGAAGGGTGTCGCGTAGGCGGCATCCTTTTTTAGTGCACGATAGGAGGATGGAATGGTTTGAGCTTTATTCAGACAAAGAATCTGAGCCATGTGTATCATGCGGGGCAGCCCAATGAGCACCGGGCTTTGGAAAATATAAATTTTACAGTTGAAGCGGGCGAATTCGTTGCCATTTTGGGAACGAATGGTTCGGGGAAATCAACGCTGGCGAAGCATTTCAACGCACTGCTGCTGCCAACATCCGGGACCTGCTCTATTGGCGGGCTGGATACCGCGGATGCGGCAGAACTCTGGCGGATACGCCAGCAGGTGGGCATGGTGTTTCAGAATCCGGACAATCAGATCATTGCGGCTGTTGTTGAGGATGATGTGGCTTTTGGACCGGAAAATCTCGGTGTGCCGCCGGAGGAAATCGGCAGCCGCGTCACTGCGGCGTTAGAAGCGGTACGTATGGAGAAATATCGGAATTTCGCACCGCATCTTTTGTCCGGCGGGCAAAAGCAGCGCATTGCAATTGCCGGCGCGCTGGCTATGCATACCAAGGCGTTGGTGCTCGATGAGCCTACGGCAATGCTCGACCCTGTCGGACGCCGGGAGGTGCTGGCGGTGGTAAAGCGGCTGCATGAGGAACAGGGCATCACGGTTCTGTACATCACGCATTTCATGGAGGAAGCGGCGGCCGCGGATCGCATCGTGGTCATGGAAAAGGGGCAGATCGCGGCCGATGGAACGCCGCGGGAGATCTTTACGGATGCAGCCGGAATGAAGAAGCGGGGCCTGGAGGTGCCGCTGGCGGTGGAAATTGCCTGGCGGCTGCGGCAGAAAGGCGTACATCTGCCCAAGGATATTTTGACAAATGAGGATTTGGTGGCAGCACTATGTCAATAGAAGTGAAGGATATAACGTATACCTATATGAAGAATACGCCGTTTGAACGCACCGCTCTGCGTCATGTGTCACTGACACTGGAGGAGGGGAGCTTTATGGCGGTAGCCGGTCATACCGGTTCAGGGAAGTCCACGCTCATGCAGCATCTCAATGGACTGTTGCAGCCGACTTCCGGAGAGATCCTCGTGGATGGTGTGAGCATTGCGGGCAAAAGTCCGGCAGCACGGGCAGCCCGCAGCAAGGTCGGCATGGTGTTCCAGTATCCGGAGCACCAGCTTTTTGAGGAAACCGTGGCGGCTGATATTGCCTTTGGCCCGAAAAATATGGGCTTGCCGGCAGAGGAAATCGGGCAACGGGTACGGGAAGCCATGGAATTTGTCGGGCTGGATTATGAGAAATATCATACGCGCTCGCCGTTTCAGCTCAGTGGCGGGCAGATGCGCCGGGCGGCGATTGCTGGTGTCATTGCGATGCAGCCGAAATACCTGGTGCTGGATGAGCCCACGGCAGGCCTTGATCCGCGCGGGCGCGAGGATCTGCTGCAGCAGATTTTGAAGCTGCATAAAAAGCAGCAGGTTACGATTCTCCTGGTTTCGCATAATATGGATGATATTGCGCGGGTGGCAGACCAGGTCGTTTTCATGGAGCAGGGGGAGATCCTGGTAAATGCGCCGCCAAGGGAGGCCTTTTTTGCTAAGGATGAAATTCAGCGGGCCGGTCTGGCTGTGCCGCAGATCACAGCGCTGCTGGAGGAACTGCAGGCAAAGGGGCTGCCGGTAGATGTCAGGGCGCTTTCCATCGAAGAGGGCACTGCGCATATTCTGCAGGCATTAAGGGGGAATGGCGCATGCTGACGGATATTACACTGGGGCAGTATTTTCCGGGAAATTCGCTGCTGCATCGCCTGGACCCCCGGACGAAAATCATCCTGCTCTTTATTTTTATTGTGGGTATCTTTATTTTTGATACGCCGCTTTCCTATGTGGCATTGTCAGCGGGAACGCTGCTGCTCATTTATGTTTCCCGGGTTCCGTTTGGCATGATGCTGAAATCGCTGAAGCCATTGCTTTGGATTCTGATTTTTACCTTTGGTATTCATCTGGTGAGTACGCCAGGGGAAACTATCTTCCGTTTTTGGGTATTCAATATCACTGCGGAAGGCTTTTGGCAGGGGTTCTTTGTATCTCTGCGCCTGGTGCTGCTCATACTGATGTCGTCGCTGCTGACCTTTACGACTTCACCGCTGGAGCTTACGGATGCCCTGGAAATGCTGCTGTCGCCCCTGAAACGTATCGGGGTGCCGGCGCATGAACTGGCGATGATGATGACGATTGCACTGCGTTTTGTACCGACGCTTATTGAGGAAACCGATAAGATCATGAAGGCACAGCAGGCCAGGGGTTCTGATTTTTCTTCCGGCAGCATTCTGCGGCGGATCAAGAGCCTGATCCCGGTATTGGTGCCGCTCTTCATATCGGCATTCCGGCGGGCGGATGAGCTCGCGATGGCGATGGAGGCGCGCTGCTATCGCGGGGGGATTGGCCGGACCCGCATGAAGGTACTGCATATTGCGCTGCTCGATTATATTGCGGCTGGTGTTGTGGTGGTAGTGGCTGCAGCACTGACCGGGGTTAAACTATGGGGGCTGGGATGAAACAGGAACACAGGGAAAGTATGAAAGCGCGGGCTCGCAATATTGCGCTGCGCATTGCTTATGATGGCGGGAATTATCATGGATTTCAGCGTCAGACGCCGCCAACCCTTGCCGTCCAGAATGTATTGGAGGAAAAGCTGGCGCTGGTATTTGGCGATACCATTGAATTGGCGGCGGCAGGCCGGACGGATGCCGGAGTCCATGCCTATGGACAGGTCGTGAACTTCTTTACGGATGGGCGCATACCGACGGAACGGATCGTGTTGGCGGCCAATAGCCTGCTTCCACCGGATATCGTTGTGCGGGAGGCCTGGGAGGCGGATCGGGAGTTCAGTGCCCGGCATAGTGCCAAAAGCAAGGTCTATGTGTACCGGGTGCTTCAGACCGCTCTGCCGGACCCGTTTCAGCGCCAGTATAGTTGGCACGTCCGTCGTCCGCTCGATCGGACCGCGATGCAGGAAGCGATGCGCCTGTTGCAGGGCACGCATGATTTTTCTTCTTTCCGTGCGGCCGGGGGAGCGCCGATGAGTCCTGTCCGTACGATGTATGAGGCCGATTGCCGCCGGCAGGGAGAATTGCTGGAGTTCCGCTTTTTTGCGAATGGTTTTTTGTATCATATGGTGCGGAACCTTATGGGGACGTTGATCAATGTCGGACTCGGCCGGATTACGCCGCAGGCGTTTCAGAGCATTCTGGAAGCACGGGACCGGCAGCTTGCTTCAGCGACGGCACCGGCACAGGGGCTTTATCTCTATAAAGTGAATTACTAAACTTGTCTGTTTTATTTTGAACAGCCGCATATTTGCGGCTGTTCTTTTTTATGCTAGAAGGGCTCGCTGTGTTGGTGGTATTTTTACTAACATTTTTTCAGGAATATAATACAAAATTTCACAAAAAATGGTATTTTTTACGGAAACCATGACCAAGGGCGTGGGTGTTAAGACGCAGGCAGAATCGTCCTGGTAATGAGCGTTT
>CAZFPA010000108.1:0-5699 GCA_964520975.1 uncultured Selenomonadaceae bacterium
TGGGAGAGCTGACCTTTGTGACCGCAACCGATGGCAATCATGGCCGGGGCATCGCCTGGACGGCCAATCGCCTGCAGCAAAAAAGTGTTGTCTATATGCCGCAGGGCAGTGCGCCGGAGCGGCTGGAGAATATTCGCCGGCTGGGAGCAGATGCTTCGATACTGCCGGTTCCCTATGATGATGCCGTCCGGCACGCGAAGGCACAGGCAGCGGCCAACGGCTGGGTTCTGGTCCAGGATACAGATGGACCGGACTATACAAAGATTCCAGCCTGGATCATGCAGGGCTATACGACGATGGCCTGGGAAGCGTTCCAGCAGCTGCAGGGCAGGCGGCCTACCCATATTTTTCTGCAGGCTGGTGTCGGTTCGATGGCCGGAGCAGTGACAGCTTTCTTTGCCGATGTCTATGGCGATGGTCCCGACGCTCCGCGCATCATCATCGTCGAGCCGGAGCATGCGGACTGCATCTTTCGTACAGCGGCCGCCTCGGACGGGCAGCTGCACTTTGCGGCCGGGCCCATGAAGACCATTATGGCCGGACTGGCCTGCGGGGAGCCCTGCGGTATGGCCTGGAGCCTGCTGCGTGACCATGCGGATGCATTTGTGTCCATGCCGGATGAAGTGTCTGCTCTGGGAATGCGGCTGCTGGGGAACCCGCTGCCGGGCGATGACCGGGTGATTTCCGGCGAAAGCGGTGCCGCCGGAGCCGGTCTTGCCGCGGCTCTTATGCGTTGCCCGGAGCTTGCAGGGCTGAAGGAAAAGCTGGGACTCAATGAACAGAGCCAGGTGCTCTGTTTTTCCACGGAAGGAGCCACGGACCGGGAAAACTATCGACGGGTTGTCTGGGATGGAGCCTGGCCGATAGCCGGAAATTGAATTTTTTGAAGAGGAGCGATACCTATGGAAAGAAAACAGGAACTTATAGATTTTGCGCAGCGGGCTGTACAGACCAGAAGCTATTCGGATGAGGAGGGTGCCTTCGCAAAATGCATCCAGGCAGAAATGCAGAAGCTGGGCTATGATGAAGCGGTGATTGATTCCACGGGAAATGTAGTAGGGCGCATTGGCAATGGCAAAAAGATCATTCATTTTGACGGGCACATGGATACGGTGAAGGTCAACAACCCGGAGGAATGGCAGCAGGACCCCTTTGGCGGCAAGATTGTCGATGGCTGGCTCTGGGGACGGGGCAGCGTGGATATGAAGTCCGCGCTCTGCAGCAGTATCTATGCGGCCGCGCAGGCGCGTGAGCTTGGCTATACGGAGGGCAAGACCATCTATGTAACAGGGACCGTCTGTGAGGAATATTGTGATGGCGAAAACCTTAAGCAGCTGTATGCGGAACGTGGGCTCAGACCGGACTACTGCATCATCTGCGAACCCTGTGACAATGTAATCACCCTCGGACACAAGGGCAAGGCACAGGTGCGTATCCGTACCCATGGGGTATCAGCACATGGCTCCGCTCCGGAAAAGGGGAAGAATGCCGTCTATGAGATGGCAGAAATCATTTCCCGGGTCGAGGCGCTGAACAAATCCCTTTATCGGGAAAACGCGCCGCATGGGACAATCGTGCTCTCGGATATCTCCTGTGTGAGTGCCTCTCTCAATGCCGTGCCCAGCGAATGTGCCATTTACCTGGATCGCCGGCTCATGCTCGGCGAGACGCTGGAGCAGGTCAAGGCGGAGATGGAACAGCTCATTGCCGGAAAAAATGCCGACTGGGAGGTCGGTACCTTGCACCATACCACCTGGACCGGTGCGAAGCTCACCTATGAGCCGCTGCATAATCCCTGGAAAATTGCGGAGGACCATGTACTGACCAAGGCACTGCGCCGTGCTTATCAGGGAGTTTATGGACAGCAGCCGGACCGTTTCGATTTTTGGGATTTCGGGACCAATGCCATCACGCCGGTAGCGATGGGGATTCCGACCATTGGCTTTGGACCGGGTGAATACAAGCTGGCCCACATGACCGATGAACGCTGCAGCGTCAAGAAAATAGAAGAGGCCTGTGATGTGTATGCCCGTCTCATTCAAGAGCTGTAATCGGTCATAAACAGAAAAGCCGTTTTCCATCTAATGCTGGAAAACGACTTTTTTTATTCCATCCTTCAATCAATCGTACGGGAAAATTTCTTCATAGCGAGCAGGAAGGTCAGTGTGATGAGAACCAGCAGAGCGGCTGCCTGCGGATAGAGGACATGGATATCATTGCCGCGCAGGATGATGCCGCGCAGAATTTCCACGTAATAGGTCATGGGCAGCAGATCACTCATATAGTAAAAAATTTTCGGCATGGCTTCCCGGGGAAAGATGAAGCCGGACAGCAGCACACTGGGCATGAAGATCAGAAAGGACATCTGCATGGCCTGCATCTGCGTGCGGGAGATCGTCGAGATCACCAGGCCCAGTGTAAGCGAGGCGACGATGAACAGGGTGGTCAGTCCATAGAGCAGCAGGATGCTGCCCCGCAACGGAATTGCGAAAATCCCGATGCCAACGAGCAGGGAAACTGTCGTCTGCACATAGCCGACGAGGATATAGGGCAGCAGCTTTCCAAGCAGCAGCTCCCAGGTCCGGAGCGGCGTGATGAGCAGCTGTTCCAATGTACCGCGTTCCCTTTCGCGGACAATGGCCATCGACGTGATCATCACCATGGTCATGGTCAGTATGATGCCCATGATGCCCGGCAGCATGTAATATACCGTGATGAAATCCGGGTTGTACCAGGCCCGGACGCGCATATCGTAGAGCCGCAGTGAATCTTCGCTAAGACCGGACTGCTTTTTGAGCAGGATTTCACGGGATTTCAGCTGGCCGATCGCTTCCGCGGAGGCAATGGCGGAAGAGGCCGCCGTCGAATCGGAGGCATCGACAATGACCTGGATCGGTGTGGCATGCCCATGCTTGAGGCTGCTGGTCAAATCCGGCGGAATGATGATGCCCACGCGCGCATCCCCGCTGTCGACGCGCGCATTGACCTCCGGGATGCTCTGCGCCACGTAGTTGATGTCAAAATACTGACTGGCCGTAAAGCTCGTCAGCAGGTCCCGGCTTTCCTCGGTCATGGACTGGTCAAGCACCACCGTGGACTGATGGCGGATATCCGTATGGATGGCGAAGCCAAAGACCAGCAGCTGAAAAATCGGCAGCAGGAACATGATGATAAGCGTGACTGAATCGCGCCGCATCTGGATGAATTCTTTTATGAGTATAGCCTTCAGGCGTGTCATACGTTTTTCCTCCTGTGCTGATTATCATAGTAGATGAAGACATCCTCCATGGTGAGTTCGGCCGGCGCGTAGCGGAGCGATGCCGGCACTTCGCTGCCGCGGGGGACCAGCACATGGAATTGCTGCCCGAACACATAGGCATCCAGGTAGGAGAGACCGCTGGCAAGCAGTGCCGCGCGGGATTCCGCAGGGGTGGCGTAGTCCAGTGTGATGAGCTGGCCGGGCAGCTCGTCCTTGAGCTTTTGCGGCGAATCGTTGGCAATGAGCTGTCCGTCACGCAAAAAGCCGATGAGATCGCAGTGCTCGGCCTCGTCCATAAAATGGGTAGTGACGAGGATGGTCGTATGGTCCCCCTGGGTAAGCTCGGCTAAAAGATTCCAGAACATGCGCCGTGAAGTCGGATCGACGGCGGACGTCGGCTCGTCGAGAATGAGGATTTCCGGCTCGTGCAGAATAGCACAGCCAAGTGCCAGCCGCTGCTTTTGTCCACCGGACATGCGGCCTGCGAGCACGCGGCTTTTTTCGGTAAGCTGCATGAGGGAGAGAACCGCCGCTATGCGGTCCTTTTTGCGCTGGCCGGACAGACCGTAGAGGCCGGCATAGAAATCCATGTTTTCCAGGGCGGTGAGGTCATGATAGAGGCTGAATTTCTGCGACATATAGCCAATATGCTGCTTGACCTTCGCGGTATCTGCAGCCACATCATAGCCCAGGATATGTGCCTCTCCCGCAGTGGGACGCAGCAGACCGCATAGCATGCGGATCGTCGTGGTTTTTCCCGAGCCATTGGAGCCGATGAATCCATAGATGGCACCGCGCGGGATGGAAATATCCAGCTGATCGACGGCGATAAAATCACCAAACTGGCAGGTGAGGCCGGCCGCCTGCAAAACAATGTCGTTTTTATTCATTCCAGATCACATCCGCAGGCATGCCGGGTTTCAGACTGCCGTCGGGGTTGTCCACTGCAACCTTGACAGCAAATACGAGATTGGCACGTTCATTTTTGGTGATGCTCTGGCGCGGGGTATATTCTGCCTGATCGCTGATTTCGCGGATGGTGCCGGTCAGACCTTCCGCGGACAGACCATCGACATGTACGGCAGCAGTCTGTCCGATATGCAGGCGGGCGAGTTCGGCTGCGGATACATAGACTTTGACCCAGCAGTCGGAAAGATCCGTGATGGTAGCAATCGCACTTCCGGCATTCACGTATTCGCCCGGCTGGAAATTTTTCGTGAGGATTACGCCGTCGAGCGGACTGTAGACAATCAGGTCATCAATTGCGGCCTGCGAAATAGCGATGACGGCTTTCGTCCGTTCTACTTCCTGTTGCGCGGCAGCAATTTCTTCCGCACGCGTGCCGTTTTGCAACCGGGCTTCCTGCTGCCGGCTGGCTGCAAGCTGGGCCGCGGCCGTATCCCGCACGGTAGCGGCATCGTCATAGGCGGATTGCGCTACGGCACCACTGGCCAGTAAAGAGGCTGTCCGGTCAAGATCGCGTTCGGCTTTTTGCAGGGAAGCTGCCGCTGCGCTTGTCCGGGCGGCGGCCTCCGCAAGCTCCTCGCTGCGGGTGCCGGTTTCCAGCTCCTGCAGCTTGCTCTGCGCCTGGGCATAGGCGGACTGATCCCGCAGCAGAGAAGCAGCCAGGTCCTTGCGTGTCAGACGGGCTGCCGGAGTTCCCTTGCTGACTGTATCGCCTTCCTTGATGTACAGATCTTCGATATAGCCGCTGTTCTTCGCGGTAATATCAGCTTTGGTCGCCTCGATGGTTCCCGTGAGTGTATTGGCGCTTTGCTGCTGGTCACGGTAATTGTACCAGGCGGCTGCTGACAAGGCGAGCAGCAGGATCGGAATGAGGATGCGTGCGGCTTTTTCTCGCAGCATATCAATTCCTCCTTTCGAGACCCTGCAAAAAGATCTGCAGCGCCTGTTGCAGGTAGGTATCCTCGTGTTCATCGGCCTGTTCCTGTCCGATGACCCGGCTGTGCAGGTTTTGGCTCAAATAATAGAAATTCACCATGCCCATCCAAAGGATGATGGCTGGTCGTATCCGGAGGTCTGGACGGAACAGTCCCTGCTGGATACCGCGCTGCAATGCGTCGGCCAGGGCCGCGTAGAGACGCGGTGCTACCTTTTTGATCAGGATATTGAAATGCTCGCTGGGGGTACCGAATTCCCGGCAGATGAATTTCAGCAGCGCGGGGTTTTCATGATGAAGCTGCTGCATGGCGGCAGCGTGGCGCCGAAACACCTCGCGCGGGTCCAGTACGCTGAAGTCTTCGCTCAGGAAGGCTTCCAGCGTTTTTATCTGATGGAGGATGACAGCATCATAAAGCTGCTGCTTGCTGCCAAAATAGTAGGAGATCAATGCGCTGTTTGCCTGTGCCTCACTCGCGATGGCACGGATGGATACGTTATCGAAGCCGGAATCGGCAAAGAGCTTCGTAGCGGCGGCCAA
>CAZFPA010000109.1:0-5684 GCA_964520975.1 uncultured Selenomonadaceae bacterium
CATGAACACTCCTTTGCTTTCACTTCCTTACAGCAATTTTTCCGGCCAGTATGAGAGCCCTGGCCAGAATTCTATGATGAAACAGCCCCGGAGAGCTGCTGCATCCAAAGTGAATGATAAATCCCCTGACTTTGCAGGAGCGCTTCATGCGTCCCCTGTTCATGGATACGCCCATGATCAATGACAAAAATCTGATCACAGTGACGCACCGTCGACAATCTATGGGCAATCATGATCATCGTCCGGCCGGCAGAAATCTGCGCCAGATTGTTCATGATGATATGTTCAGACTCATAATCCAGGGCGCTTGTCGCCTCATCAAAAATCAATATACGGGGATTCGTTATGAGGGCCCGGGCTATGGCAATGCGCTGCCGCTGCCCGCCAGACAGCGCGGTTCCCCGCTCCCCGACCATGGTATCGTACCCCTTGGGAAGTTCTTCGATAAAAGTCTCCGCTCCGCTGATTCTCGCAGCACGCAATATATCCTCCTGGGTAGCATCGGGTGCGGCAATAGAAATATTCTCCGCCACGGTGCCATTGAAGAGGAAATTATCCTGCAGCACTACGCCAATCTGCCGGCGCAGCCAGGCCGGTTCAATCTGCGCCATATCGATACCGTCGATGAGCACCCGCCCGGATTCCGGCACATACAGGCGCTGGATGAGCTTCGTCAGCGTGCTTTTTCCCGAACCGGAACGCCCCACGATCCCGATGCTGCGCCCCGGCTCGATATGAAAGCTCAACTGGTAGAGCACTTCGGACAGATCCGGCCGATACCGGAAGCTCACCCGGTCAAAGGAAATATCGCCACGTATCTGCGGCAGCGTAGTGCGCGTAGGATTGAACGCCGGCTCTACCGGCGCATTCAATATATCCCCCAGCTTGTCCACGGATACCTTGGTCTGCTGGAAGCTCTGCCACATGCTCACGATGCGCAGCACAGGCGCTATGACCTGCCCGGACATCATCTGAAAAGCGATGAGCTCACCGATGGTTATCTTATTTTCCATGACCAGATAGGCACCATACCAGAGAACAATGACAGTGAAGATCTGCTGAATGAATGTTCCGATATTCCCCGCAAAATTAGCCAGATTCGTCGTAGCAAATGAGGTTTTGATGTACCGGGAAAGCATCTGCTCCCATTTCTGCCGCAGATGATTCTCCACGGCCAGCGATTTGACAGCCTGTATTCCCGTGACAGTCTCGATGAGAAAAGCCTGATTATCCGCATTTGCATCAAAATTATCATTGATGCGCTTATGATAAATCGGTGTGATGAGCAGATTCAACACGATGTAGACCGGCAAGATCAGGAGTACGATCAGGCTTAGTGATGTGCTGTACATGAACATCGCCGCAATGTAGACAATGGTAAAAATCGCATCCAGCACGAGCGTAAGCGCTGAACCAGTGATGAACTGCCGGACAGTTTCAAGCTCCCGTACTCGGGTGACCACATCACCGACCTTCCACTCCGCAAAGTATTTGACCGGCAGCGAGGTGATGTGCCGAAAGAGCTTCGTACTCAGAATCACATCGACCTTATTCGTCGTATGCGTGAACAGATAGCCGCGCAGGCTGGTAATCCACACCTGGAAAAGCGAAACGAGCACCATGCCGCCCACAAGCACATCCAGCGTCGACAGACTCCGATGCACGAGCACCTTATCAATGATGACCTGTGTGAACATCGGGCTGATGAGACCAAAGATCTGCAGCAGCAACGACATGCCCAGCACCTGCCACAGGAATTTCCGATATTTCAGCAGCACGGGAATGAACCAAAAGAGATCAAAGCGCCGTTCCTTCCGGGCTTTCTCATAGCGCTTGGTAAAAAGCACCGCATGGCCATTCCATATCTCCGCGACCTTTTCCATCGGCAGGCCGACCGGATGCTCCTGATAGGGATCGAGCAGAATGACCTTATCCTGCAGCCGCCGCAGGACAATGACCCAGTTGCCATTGACAAGCTGCGCCATAAAAGGCAGCGGCAGTTGTTCCAGGCGGCTGCCCGCCTGTTCAATTTCCCTGGAACGCAGACCGATCTCCCGGCTCGCACGCAGCAATGTCATAACGTCCATCCCGGAGCGCTCCACGACATAGGCTCGCTTCAGCTGCTCTTCCTGTACGGCTATGCTATGCAGCTTGGCAATCATGACCAGGCATTTCAGCGCTGTATCCAGCCGCTCTGTACCCGGTGTCTTTTTTTCCTCCTGCTTAGCTTCCAACGGTCATCTCTCCCTTAATGCTTCACTCTGATACTGACGGAACGGATCGAGGAAGAACTCGATGATCCGCTTCTGCCGTATTTTGATTTCCGCGGTTGCCGTCATGCCCGAGCTCAACGGAACATCCCGCCCGCTGACCTGGAAATGATCCTTATCCAGCTGCAGCAGCACGCGGTAAACGCGGCCTTTTTCTTTATCGTCCACGGCATTCGGACTGATTTCCGTAATCGTTCCATTGAGCGTGCCAAATTTCTGGAAGCTGAAGGTTTCTACCTTGACCTCCGCCGACTGCCCCTCCTGAATAAAACCGATATCCTTGTTCTGCACCCAGGCCTCTACCTCCAGTGCCGTATCCTCAGGGACAATCTGCATAATGGCCTGCGCAGCAGTTACAATACCACCATCCGTATGCACAGAAAGCTGGCTGACCCGCCCGTCGATAGGTGCTACGATCTGCGACAGACGATTCTTTTCCTCCGCCTTCTTGAGCTGTTCCTCGTAGGATGCAAGCTGTTTGCGATCCTCTACGAGAGCAGCGGTGATGTCTTTGCTGTGCTCGGCATTGACACTATCAATCTGCTGCTGTGCCTGCACAAGACCCCAGCCGGCCTTTGCGATTTCCGCCTGCTGGGTGTTCATATCCTCCGCCAGTTCAACACTCTTGGACTGATAATCCAGCACCGTAAAGGTAGAAATCGCATTCTGCTCCGCCAGGATTTCCACCTTGGACTGCTTTTCCTGGGCAATATCATAGAGATTGGCCAGCTTTTCATAGCCTGCCTGTGCTGAGTTCAGCCCCGCCTGCATCTGCATCATATTGCTCTGCGCAACAGCCAGCTTCGAGCGGTATTCCGCCATGCGGCTGTTATAAAGGTTCTGTTGATACAGAATGTCCTGATCCTCCAGGCCATCCTGCGGCTTAGCCGTAAACGGCAGATTTCCCTGCTCCGCCAGCAGCCGCTCAATATCCAGTCTATAGTAGGCTACCTGATGGCGGACATTGTTCACATCCGCCTCGGTCATCGTCGTATCAAGCTCAACGAGCAGATCGCCCTTTTTTACGAGCTGCCCCTCGGTCACATGAATACTCTTGATAACGCCCTTATCCTCAGCCTGTACCACCTTGACCTCACCATTCGGTATGATTTTTCCATTTGCTACGGCAATCTCATCAACATGTCCTACCATGACCCAGATGAAGATCACTGCCAGCAGTACGAACAAGGTCCAGAGTACTGCCCGTCCGGTCGGTGACGGTGGTGTCTCCACTACCTCGAGCGCCGCCGGCAGAAATTCGATTTCTTCCCGCTGCAGTTTATCCTTATCGCCCTTGCTTTTTCGATCCAGCCATTGCTGCAATTTTTTCCACATATTCTTTATCCCTCTTGCTGTTGATATAGATGAAAATAAATCCCCTGCTTAGCCATAAGCTCCGCATGCGTGCCCCATTCCGCCAGAGCACCTTTTTCTACAACGAGAATACGATCACAGTTACGGACCGTCGATAGGCGATGCGCAATGAAAAGCATGGTCCGCCCGGCCGCAATACGATCGATATTGCCCATGATGATATTCTCAGACTCATAGTCCAGCGCACTTGTCGCTTCATCAAAAATCAGGATTCTGGGGTTCATCAGCAATGCCCGGGCAATCGCAATCCGCTGCTGCTGCCCGCCAGATAAGCTGTCCCCCCGCTCCCCGACCACCGTATCGTAGCCATCGGCCAATTCCAGAATAAATTCATGCGCTCCGGCCAGCTGAGCGGCCTGGATGACCTCCTGAATCGAGGCTGCTGGCCGGCCGAAGGCGATATTATCACGGATGCTGCCGTGGAACAGGAAATTCTCCTGCAGCACGACACCCACCTGCTGCCGTAACCAGACCGGCTGAATATCCAGGATATCCTCCCCGTCGATATAGATATGACCGCTGCCCGGGATATACAGCCTTTCCACCAGCTTCGTAAGCGTACTCTTGCCAGAACCGGAGCGGCCCACGATACCGACCCGCATCCCCGGTTCGATCACGAAGCTCATATCGCGGATATTCGGCGCAGTCTCGGCATTATAGCTGAAAGAAACCTGCTGAAATTCAATTTTTCCCGTAAGCTGCTGCAGCTTCTGCTCATGCAGCTGGCTGATCTCCGGTGCGGTATTCAGTATATCGCCCAGGCGCTCCACCGCCAGAATGGTCTGCTGACAGGTTTGCCAGAGACCCGATAGCCGATGCAGCGGTTCTCCTGCCTGCCGGGAAAGCATCTGAAACGCAATGAGCTGTCCGATGGTCATCTCGCCATTCATTACCGCATGACCGCCGGCCAGCAAAATGCCAAAGGTCATGATATTCTGTATGACATTGCTCGAAGCATTGATGCCAATGCCCAGCTTGGCATTGTTGAAGGTATCGTGCACGTACTGCGCGAGCACCTTTTCCCACTGATGATTGAACTGTGGCTCGACTGCCAGGGCCTTCATCGTCTGCACACCAGTCACTGCCTCGACCAGGAACGCGTTGCTGCGGGCCCCGCTGCGCCATACCTCTTCCAGCCGTTTCTTGTAAACAGGCGTAACGAGTATGTTCTGCAGCAGGTAAAAGGGCAGCGGCAAAAGGGCGATGCAGGTGAGAAACACACTGTAATAGAACATCACCGCGAAAAATACGATAGAGAAAAACGCATCCAGAAAAGCCGTAAGCGAGGACCCCGTCAAAAAGCCCCGGATGCTGTTCAGAGCCGACACGCGCGTGAGCGTATCACCGACACGCCGTACCTCAAAATAGCGGAGCGGCAAACTCAGCAAATGTCGAAACAGCCTGGTTCCCAGGATCATATCGATTTTGTTGGTCGTATGGGTCTCTATATATTTGCGGGCTATGGACATCATGCACTGAAAAAGAGCTGCAGCCAACAGGGCCCCAGCTAATACATCCAGTGTCGCAATTCCCTTATGTAGAATGACTTTGTCGATGATGACCTGCGTAAACAGCGGCGTCACCAGTCCAAAAAGCTGCAAAAAGAAAGATGCCAGCAGCACGTCGAAGAAATACTTCCGGTATTCAAAAATAACGGAGACAAACCAAAGCAGATTGAACTTCTGGCTGGCCGCCTTAAGACTGAACTTGCGTTTGATCCAAAGGCATTCACCACTCCAGGCCGCCAGAAAATCCTCTGCCTTATACGTCTGCGTCTTTCCGGTCGCCGGATCAAAGACCAACAGCACCCGCCCGTTGCTCTTGCCTATGACAATATAGCCACCCTCCTTAAGGCGGCCAAGCAACGGCTCCTCAAAACCCGCCAGTTCCTCCAGCGATGGCTTTACCAGCCGGACCCGAAGGCCGGCTTTTTTAGCACTCCGCTGCATACCGGCAAAATCCACGGCCCCGGCCTGACACGCCGCCCCCTTCTCCGCCGGCAGAGTAATCCCCTCAATCTGCAAAATGGCACAAAAACAC
>CAZFPA010000110.1:0-5639 GCA_964520975.1 uncultured Selenomonadaceae bacterium
ACTAGATGCTTTAGCAGGATAAGAGAAGGGGTGTAGTGATGTCAGTTTTACTGGACAAATTGAAGGTCATGGGCTGTGATATTGATGGCGCCATGGGGCGTTTTTTAGATAATGAAGCCTTTTATGAAAAGTGTTTTGGAAAAATGTTGCAGGACCCGGCGTTTGAGGCCCTGGGCATTGCATTGAAGGCTGGCAGCGTGGAGGATGCGTTCCATCAGGCGCATACGCTCAAGGGCGTTCTGGCAAATATGGGAATTACACCGCTTTATGATATCGTGGTTCAGATCGTTGAACCCCTGCGGAAGGGCGATTTATCAGCAGATCTTATGGGGCTGTATGAGCAGCTCATGCAGGCGAAGGAAGAATATCACGGGTTGGTGGGAAGCCATTGAAGCAGTCAGCAGAAGAGGGACATCTCCATACACATGTAGATGCTGCAGGCCAGGTCATTGTACACGCGCATGGGCATACACATTCCCACACGCAGACGAAGGCTGTGTTGAATCGTATGTCGCGGCTCATCGGGCATCTGGAATCCATTAAAAAGATGGTGGAGGAAGGTCGTGACTGCAGTGAAGTTCTGGTGCAGTTGTCAGCTGTCAATGCGGCTTTAAAGGGCGTTGGCAAGGTTATTTTGAAAGACCATATCGAGCATTGCATTGTTGATGCTGTACGTGATAATGATAAAGAAACCCTGGAGAAGCTCAATAAGGCAATCGATCAGTGGATTCGTTGAAAAAAGCGGCCGCATGTTCCATGATATGAAACATGCGGCCGCTTTTGTTTGTGCGGTCATTGCTTTAAGGAATCGGAATCATTGCGGCCAGGCTTGTATGCCCATTTTTATTGAGCCGCGTCTTAAAATGCTCGAGTGAGCTGACCAGGGGTGCCATGGATAGGCGCATCTTGAAGCGCAGCATGGTATGGCTGTTGCCGCCGAAGATCGGGATGCGGTTCAATGCGTACATCTGCGAGCCGCAGTAGTCGAGACCGTAATTTACTGTAAAGGCGCCGCGATAGCCAGCTTCCCGGGTGGCTTCCATTACAGAAGCATCATAGGAGCCGCAGGGATAAGCCAGGTAGTGGACCTTGTTCTGTAAGTGCCACTCCAGTGCCTCCTTAGAGGTTTTAAGCTGATAGAGCATATCTTCATGTGATAGTGGTTTCAGATCCACATGGCTCAAGGTATGGCTCTGCAGCACGATGCCGCTGTCCTGCATCTCTTTTGCCTGATCCCAGGTAAGGTAATTCGGATAGGTGCTGACATAGTCGGTGATGAGGAAAATCGTAGCTGTCATGTCATGCTGCTTTAAGATGGGAAAGGCGTTCTTGTAGTTATCCAGGTAGCCATCGTCAAAGGTGATGAGAATCGGGTTATCTGGCAGCTCAGTGCCGTTTTCCAGTGCATCGGCCATTTCGTCCGGCGTAATCGTATGGTAGCCATTTTCAGCGAGATAGTCCATTTGAGCAGCAAATTGCTCGGTACTGACCGTAAGCGAGTTATGGTCCTTACTGTTGATCTGATGATAGTTCAGAACCGGGATGCCGCCGCGGTAGGCGTAAGCCAGAGAGGCAGCGGCAGCAATGACGGCTGCTGCGAACAGGGCAAGCAGGCAAATGAGCTTTTTCCTATTAAATTTGAAAGACAAGCAAAACACGTCCTTTGGATTTGAAATAATCTCATGCGGAATTTATATGAAAAATGAACATTCTAAAAACCCGTACCCGACTAATATATAGCAAATCGCGAAGCTTTGTCAAGGAGCCGGACGCTGGTCACCGCTCCTTTTTCCTGAATTTTAGAGAGGAAAATCGCAACAGGCAGTCCGCCCCGTTGCGAAATCTTGAACAATGGCGTTATAATGTAGGGTAGATTGTAATGGAAAGGAAGCTTTTACTGATATGATGAGAAATGATTTATGCTGGTGTGGCAGTGGGAAAAAATACAAGAAATGCCATCTGGCTTTTGATGAACGGCTGAAGGCAATGAAGTTCAATATATTCAAAGGACAGACACGTCCACCCAAAAAAATTATAAATAACGAAATGGATATAGAAGGCATCCGTCAGAGTGGTGTCATCAATGATGGCGCGCTGGATCTTGTGGCGGGGATGATCCGGCCGGGGATTGATACGGAGACAATCAATGCTGCGGCGCACGAGTTTATCGTCAAGAATGGTGGCATTCCGGCCTGCCTGAATTATGAAGGCTATCCGAAGAGTATCTGTATTTCTATTAATGAAGTGGTCTGCCATGGTATTCCTTCGAAGAAAACAATTCTGAAGGAAGGGGATATTGTCAATGTGGACATTACTACAATCCTGAATGGCTACTATGCAGATGCATCGCGGATGTTCCTCGTCGGGCAGGTGGCTCCTGCAGCAGAGCGTCTGGTTACGGTGGCACGGGAGTGCATGGAACTGGGAATCGCTGCGGCACAGCCCTGGCATTTCCTCGGGGATATTGGTGCCGCATGTGAGGAACATGCGCATAAAAACGGTTATTCGGTCGTAACTGAGCTCGGCGGACATGGGGTCGGGAAATCCTTCCACGAAGAGCCGTTTGTTCCCCATGTAGGCGAGGTGGATACGGGGATGCTGCTGGTTCCGGGCATGGTATTGACGGTAGAGCCGATGATCAATGCCGGTAAATATAAAGTCGTTGTCGATAAGAAGGATGGCTGGACTGTTACCACTAAAGATAAATCCTTATCTGCCCAGTGGGAAAAGACAATCCTGATTACGGAAACGGGTACGGAAGTGCTTTCCAGCTGATCCGGCGGATGGATCGTTTCGTTGCTTTATCATCGAATTCAGGGACAAAGACTTGTATCCATGGGGAATTTGCTTTATTATAGTATAGGAACGGTATTCTGTAAGTGAAGTTTACCGGGAATGGAGTTTTGTTTATGCTGGAAGGGTTGATCCAAAAAAAGAATCCGCCGCCGGTAAGCAGCGGTTCAACGAAACGCCTGAGTGAAATGGTCCATGTCCTGCGAACACGGGAAATTGTACGTGGTATTACGCCATTGAAGATGCGTCAGATTCTCGAGGATCTTGGACCGACGTTTGTGAAGCTGGGACAGGTCATGAGCATGCGGCCGGATTTTTTGCCGCAGGAGTATTGCGATGAGCTTATGAAACTGCAGTCGGAGGCGAATCCGCTGCCTTTTGAGCAGATTAAAGAAATCATCGAGAAGGAATACAACCGCCGCTGGACGCAGGTTTTCAGTTCGATTGATGAAGAAGCACTGGGGTCGGCATCCATTGCCCAGGTGCATCGGGCTGTATTGATTTCCGGCGAGCGTGTCGTGGTAAAGGTACAGCGTCCGGGAATCTATGATATCATGTCGAAGGATATCGTGTTGCTGAAACGGGCGGCTTCACTGCTGAAGGTCATCAGCAATTCTCAGGATGTCATTGACTTCAATATGATTCTCAGTGAGATGTGGGAGATTGCCAAGCAGGAAATGGATTTTCTCATGGAGGCGGATCACATCGATGAATTCCGCCATTTGAATGGAGATGTCGAATATGTTTCCTGTCCGCAGGTGAATCGCCAGCTTACTACGCAGCGAATCCTGGTCATGGAATGTATTGAAGGTGTTCCGCTCGATCATACCGAGGAGCTTCATCGGCAGGGCGTGGATATGACGGCTCTGGGAACAAAGCTCGGTGAAAATTACGTCAAGCAGATTATTGAGGATGGCTATTTCCATGCAGATCCGCATCCGGGAAATATATGGGTGCGCAATAGCCGTATCGTCTGGTTGGATCTTGGTATGATGGGGCGTCTGTCCAATAAGGATCGTACAGCAATCCGCAAGGCGGTCATGGCACTTGTACATCATGATACCTTTGAGATGAAAGCGGCCGTGCTGGCACTGGGAAATCCGAAGGGAAAGATCAATCATACCGAGCTGTATGAGGACATCGATGCGTTGATGGGGCAGTATAGTGAGCTCGATTTCAGTGCCTTGCAGATGGGGATGCTCACGCGGCAGATCATGAATATCCTGCGCGCACATCACATTGCAATTCCGGGGGGCATCAGTATGTTTGCCCGCGGCGTGCTCACGATTGAGGGCGTCATGCGGCTTTGTTGTCCGAAGGTCAGCTTTGTCGATATTTTTGCGCATAGTCTGCGGCTGGATTTCCAGCGCAATTTTAACTGGCGTGAGGAGCTCGATAAGGTCAAGCGTGAGGGGTATGTACTCATGCGCAAGTCCATGCAGCTTCCTGAGCAGATTTCGGATATTTTGAAAATGACGATGAGCGGACAGACGAAGGTGAATCTTGATCTGACAGGATCGGAGGAACCGCTGCGGCGCATCGATAAAATGATCAACAAACTGGTGATCGGCATCATCAGCTCAGCTTTGCTGCTGGGTTCCAGTATCATATGTACAACACAGATGACACCTAAAATCATGGAAATTCCTTTGCTGGGTGTTTTTGGCTATCTGGCAGCACTCCTCTTATGCGGGCGCCTGCTATGGAGTATTGCAAAACGTAAATGAAGTAAGGAGTGGTTGGTTTGCGGGGAATCCGGGGAGCTATTACAATAGGAGAAGACACCAAAGAGGAAATCTTTTCAGCTGTGCAGCAATTGCTGCGGGAAATCTGTGAGCGCAATGAGCTGCAGCCGGATTGTATCGGGGCAGCAATTTTCAGCGCCACGGAGGATATCACCGCAGCCTTTCCTGCGGCGGGTGCCAGACAATTGGAGGGGTTCTCCTTTGTACCTTTGTTTGATGCACGGCAGATGGCGGTAGCGGATGCGCTTCCCTTGTGCATTCGGGTGCTGCTGCTGGTGGATACGGAGCGCAGCCAGACAGAAATCCAGCATGTTTACCTGCGTGGCGCCGGCTGTCTGCGGCCGGATATTGCGCGGGAAGCTGCTTCTCATAATGAAAACAACAGGCGGTGAATGGATAGTTCCCGTCTTGTTGAAACGCTGACGGGAGAATTTCGCGCTGCGGAATTTGAACAACGGCGTTATAAAAGGAGGCTTTTTCATGAAAAAGGTTATTGCAACAAAGGCTGCACCACAGGCAATCGGGCCGTATTCGCAGGGGATACAGGCGGGCGGACTCCTGTTCGTATCCGGACAGATTCCGTTGGTTCCGGCTACCGGAGAAATGGTTGCTGGTGGGATTGAAGCACAGACTACCCAGGTGCTGGATAATCTCCAGGCCATCCTGACTGAGGCAGGCGCCTCGATGGATGCTGCAGTCAAGACGACCGTTTATTTGAAGGATATTGGCGATTTTGCTGTGGTCAATGCAATTTATGCCAAGTATTTTACGAAGGACTGTCCGGCACGTGTCTGTGTTGAGGTAAGTAATTTGCCGAAGGGTGCGCTCATTGAGATTGATGTCATTGCAGCGGCCAATTGAATAAAAGTTGAAGGCCGGCTGGCTGTAGAAAAATTTTCTGCAGCCAGCCGTTTTTTTCAGTTAAGCTGTTCTGCGGGAATACATTGAATTCTCATACAAACATTTTGCGGGGCGGCTGTACTTTTTCCTGGGAATCATGTATTATTACATACGTAGGGTATTTTGTAAAATCACGGTAAGGGAGATTGATTGAATGAGTAACATCGATACGACATGCGTAAATGCGATTCGCGTGCTGGC
>CAZFPA010000111.1:0-5626 GCA_964520975.1 uncultured Selenomonadaceae bacterium
GGAACATGTTCTCCCTTGGCAGCCTTCCGCCGCTTTTCGCCGGTCTTTCCTGGTGCGTGGCCTTCCCGCTGCTCTACTCCTGGACCTATGACAGCTGCTGGTATCTCTCCAAGATCCGCATCGACTTTCTGCTGGGCACCGGGATTTTCCTGCTGCTCACTTCTCTCTATGCACTGCTATGCAGCTATATCCGCCGGCCAAAGCTGCTGGCGGGAATATTTGCCCTGCTGGATTTTCTCTGCCTGGTGGTTCCCTTCATTCAGTTCATCTACTATGCCATTTTCCAGCACTGCCTGACCCCGCCGTCGCTCATGGCCCTCTACCTCACAAATTTCCATGAAAGCATCAATTTCATCCAGTTCAATATCGGCGCAAGCAATGCCATCGCCATCCTGGCCGCACTGGCGGCACTGAACGGGCTCCTCTGGCTGGGCAATCTGCGGGCTGCCCGACAGCAGCAGCATCCCATGACCACCAAAAGCCGGGGTATACTGACCGCTCTTTCCCTGCTGCTCGCCGTCTACGTTCCCTTCGGCCTGCTGCCGGAGGCTTCCATCATCACCAACTGGCAGGATGTCATCACGCATGTCCGGCAGACAAAGCTCTACAGCACCAACCACGACAGTCATTTCGCAGATATCCAGCTGACCTCGGCCAGCCCGCTGCCGCAGGAATGCCCGGGCACCGTCATCATGGTCATTGGCGAGTCGGCTTCCCGCAATTACATGAAGGCCTACACGCCGGACCTGCCCTATGACAATACGCCCTGGCTCGAACAGTGCACGCAGGACCCGGACTTTACGGTTTTCCAGAACGTCTATTCCTGCTGGACGCAGACCGTTCCCGTGCTGGAGCATGCGCTCACCGAATCCAGCCAGTACAATGACAAGCAGTTCTTTGAGTCCGTCTCTGTCATGGATATCGCCAAAAAGGCCGGCTACGAAACTTACTGGTTCAGCAACCAGGGCACGTACGGACAGGATGACAGTGCGATTACGCTGGTCGCGCAGACGGCCGATCATGCCCAATGGACGAACAATTCCTATGAGCTCAGCGATCAATATGATGAATCGCTGCTGCCGCTGCTGAAAAATGTCGATCCGACCAAAAATAATTTTATCGTACTGCACATCATGGGCAGCCATATCTACTACAACAACCGCTACCCCGCCAGCTTTGAAAAATGGAATACGGACGGTACCGTCACCTCAGAGGACGCCTATGCGAACAGCACGCTCTATACGGATTATGTACTATCGCAGATCTACCAGTACGCCAGGGAAAATCTGCATCTCCAGGCCATGCTGTACTACTCGGACCACGGGGAGGATGCCAATATCTCCCACAATCCGGATGTCTTCAAATACAATATGGTCCGCATCCCCATGTTTGTCTATCTGTCCCCGGATTACCGCCAGGCCTTCCCCACACAGGCCCGCACGCTCAAAAGCCATGCACAGCAGTTCTTCACCAATGACATGATCTATGACACCGTTGCCGGTCTGCTGCAGGCGCCTTCAAACCATTACGAGGCCTGCCAGGACTTTTCCTCACCGGACTACGCATTCACCCGTGATACGCTCACGACAATGATGGGGCAGCGACGCCTCCGTGATGATCCCTATCTCAGCGGGCACACGGATGATGATCCGGCTTAAAAGATAGTTTGCAAAATTCCGGCATCGTGCTAGACTAAACATAGATAGAGAAGGGGGCTTTCAGATGCAAACACGCAGAGTCACCGCACTTTTCCTGCTGCTGTTCTGTTTCCTCATGGGAACCGCAGCCGCAGCTATACCGGAAAAGCCGACGACAGATATCTATGTACAGGACAATGCAAAGCTGTTACGTGACGGAACAAAGGCACATATTCTGGAACTTGGCCGGGAGCTCGATGAAAAGACCAAGGCCCAGGTCATCGTCGTTACGGTACCGACACTGGATGACCGGCCCATTTCGGAATATGCCAATGAACTGTTCCGCACCTGGGGCATCGGGGACAAGCAGCTGAACAATGGTGTATTGCTGCTGATCTCCAAGGAGCCGCGCAAGCTGCGCATCGAGGTTGGCTATGGACTTGAGGGCGCACTGCCGGATGGTCTCACAGGACAGATCCGGGACGAACAGATTGTGCCGGCGCTCAAAAAGAACGACTACGATGAAGGCGTGCTGCAGGGCTACGAGGCTCTTGTGGCTGAGGTGCAGAAGGAATACAATGTAACGCTGGACACACAGACCGGCGAGGAATTTCGCCAGGCCAGGATAGACGCCGGCAATGCCGCATTTTGGCAGGACTGCTCCGATTTCTGGGATGAATATGGCACTGCCATCAAGGTTGGCTTCGGCCTTCTCATCGCACTCATCGTCATCTTCATCATCTGGCTCATGAAGCAGCCAAGTACACGCGAGCCCCGGACGGGACCCAAAGAGCACCGACGGCATCATCGCGGCAGCGGTAACGACGACAGCTGGTTCGGTGGCGGCGGTGGCGGTGATAGCTTTGGCGGCGGCTCCAGTGGCGGCGGCGGCAGCGAGGGCGATTATTAGACCGCGGTCCGCTCCACGATTTCACGGATGCAAAAAGGGATACAGCACGTTTGTTTTTCAACAACGTGCCGTATCCCTTTTTTATGCCCGGCGACAGTCCACCGCCGTACAATCAGATGATTTTTTCGCCCTGATAGATCTCTCCGCCAATATCCGGTTTCACCCCATAGCCAATAGCCCATTCCGTCTTGTATTTAACGGCCTGGGCATGGATGCTCTTCAGGCGGTCCTGCGTGCGCACGACCTTGCCCGGCACACCGACGACGAGAGAGTTCGGCGGAATCACATCATTTTCCCGGACCAGCGCTCCGGCCGCGATGATGGAACCGCTGCCGATCTTGGAACCGGTCAGCACGGTGGCATTCATGCCGATGAGCACATGGTCACCGATCTCACAGCCATGGATGACCGCACCATGACCGATGGTTACATAGTCGCCGATGATACAGGGATTGTTATCCGCAACGTGCAGGCAGACAAGATCCTGTACATTGGAACATTCCCCCACCGAAATGTAGTTCACGTCGCCGCGGGCCACCACGCCGGGCCAGAGGCTCGAGTATTTCCCGACCCGCACATCGCCGGACAGGAATACCTGCGGCGCTACAAAGGACTCTTCATCAAGCTTGGGCTGCTTGCCCTGAAATTCATTACTGGAAAGTGTGTACATTGCTCATATCCCCTTCATATATCTGATTGCTTCGGTTCTTTTCACTGTCCGAGCTGGACATCAATCTCAAAACCGCGATCCCAGGGAAAATCCGCCTGCAGGTCATCAAGGCCATCAAAGGGCGGCAGATTTTCCATCGCGAATTTCCGCAGCAGGTCCGTGGCCCGGGCCGCAGCCGCCGCGTGTTTGCTCCCCAGCGCACTGTATATATCCTGCCGCATGTTCTCGAACTGGTCCATGAGTGTCGTGCGCACATTCGCCTGATACGCCCAATCATCCAGGTAACGCTGGAGCAGAAGCTGATCGCGGGCATCCTCCGTCATACGGCTGGCCAGGATGCCTGTCCCCAGTGCAAAGCCCGTGCTGTTCGTGGCTGTATTCCAGCCGGAATAGGCCTGGAGCTTGAAGAGCAGGCCCCGGTTCTGCAGCTCCCGCAGCAGTGCGTTATCGGCCCCATTGGCAAACGCGATATCCGCAATCCCGGCCGGCTGTCCCGCCTCCACAGCGGCACTTACCAGGTCGGCAAAACGGCGGGTAGCCGCCTGCCGTGCCTTTTGATGGGAAAGCTGATTCTCGTCCATATTGGCCTCCATCGTTTCACCCTTTGGATTCGTATTGACCAGCAGGACAAAATCCGCCGTTTCCGGATGGCGGACCTCCAGGCTGCCCGCTGCCGCGATCGCGTCATGGATGGACCTGCCAATGGCTTCATCCGAATAGGACGGCACTGTAGCTGCGCCGGTACCTTCATTATACTGCACATAAACAAACGGAAGTGCCTTTTCCTGCGCATTGACCGCCCGGGTGAGCAGCAGAAGCCCCATTTCATCGATGCCGGTCATGACCTGAAAGCGTTCCGCTCCAAGGTCAGCCCCATAACGGGCGAGATGACGGCTTTCCTTGTGAGTCTGCGAAAGCGGCGCATTGTCATCCTTGCCAAGGATCAGATAGTTCAGCGTACCGTTCCGGACAAGATCCATCAAGGCCTGGTTCACGGCAAAATTCCGCTCCCGCCGCCCCATCCAGTCCTGCAGCACCGCGGCCGGAATCCGCCGCTGCAGCTCATCCAGCTGCCTTTTCTCAGCAGCGGAAAGTCCCTGGCTGTCCTGCTGATCCAGCAGCGCCGTGTACTGAAAGATATCGCTGCCATAGGTCCGATAATAGTCCGGCTCCTCCGAGCCCGCATTTTCTCCAGAGGCAGGTGTGCGCATGATCGAGCCGTATACATAGAGCCTGAGCTCTGGATTTTCCTGCCGCAGTCGGGCAAACCGTGCGGCCCGTTCCAGCACCTGGCTCTTTGTATACGCATGCTTGCGCGAAGCAACCAGGCTGCCATAGACCAGCGAATCCGAAGAAAGGACCGCAGCCTGCACACCCTTGCTGTTCTCCTCGACCCAGTTCCAGAGCTTCGCCGGATCTCCCGGCGCGGTCCGTCCGCCCAGCAGTTCCTGCGGCGGCACGATGACATCATAGCCCAGTTTGCGCACCACATCCGCCGTCTGCTGATCTGAAACAGGCCGGCCATCATGCGGCACAAAAAGGATCTTCCCCGCCGATGATGCAGCACTGGCTGGCTGTACCGGCAGCAGCAGTGCAAAAGCGCAAAGCGCTAACAACAGCATGTAGACTTTTTTCATAGATTCCCTCTTTCCTCTGATCGAATTCCCATCTTCTTCGTATATTCTTTATCGGCCGCACATATTCCTGCCCGCCTGCCGCCATCAGAAGTTGTAGGTGAATCCGATCTGGCCCGTTACGCCCTTTTGCTGTCCGGCCCAGCCCGCAACGTTGAAATCGAGAAGAAGCGGCATTTCCTTCGACGGCTTTACACGATAGCCGATTTCCATCCTGCCGCTGCTGCCCTTGAGAGACGGGCTTGCCAGTCCAAAGCCCTGATAATTGGCTCTGGCATCGCCATCGAATTCATATCGATCCATGCCATAATCCTTTTTCATTCAGCCTTACCTCTTATCCTTGTTTGTTATAACGCCATTGTTCAGGGTTCCGATTGCGGAATCCTTCCCATCAGCGTTTCAACGAGGCGGAAGATAGCAACGCACCGCCTGTTATATTACCAGCTCTTCTTGAGCATTACCGAGGCCTGGATATTTTGCTGGGAATTCCCCTGATCGAGCTCGATATCGCCCGAAAGGTTCCAGTTGTCCTCCTGCTTCTGCTCGGCGTGCAGGCCCAGTACCAGCAGGTTCTTGTCGAGGCCGCTGCCGCGCGCAATATGCTCGTCGCCGCCGTCCAGCCAATGTACCGGATACGTCGGGTCACTACCCGAGAGCACCCGCTTGTAGCCCAGGTGCACCTCGATCTCTTCCTTCTTCATGCGCTTCTCGAGCCCCAGGCCGACCGTGGCCGCACTGTAGGTGCTGCTGCCGCTGCCGACGCTCTGGTTCCATA
>CAZFPA010000112.1:0-5582 GCA_964520975.1 uncultured Selenomonadaceae bacterium
CAGGCCTCATACGAGGCCCGACTTATTACTATAAGAGTAATATAATATAGCCATAGTTTCAATTCACAGGCCTCATACGAGGCCCGACAGTATGCACAAATAGTCCCAAAAACATGCTCTTTCCAATGGCATATTTCGCGAACCTCTATCGTATAAGCAAGATACACATAAAGCACATTCATATGTTAGTTCGCATATCCCCACCCTTTATAGTATCTTGAAGTAAAAGCTAGCATACGCCTCCCTTCATCCTTAATGTATGATACCACTTCGCACTAAAGAAACAATGTCCCTTCTGCCTTATAGGTTTCTTTAGCGCCGAAATGTTCTGTTTTATTATCATATTTATTTCCTAAATTGTAGAAACGCAAACTATCCTTTTCTGCATCTATCAAATTCTCCAATGTATGCTGGACCATACGATACTGTGCTTCATCTAATATACATTCAAAAACTGAATTTTGAACACGCTGTCCATGTTTAACACAACATTTAGCCACCTGTCGCAAACGTTTTTTCCCTGCTGCTGTTTCGGTATTGACATCATAGGTAATTAAAATCAACATACCTATCCCTCATTTCCATAAAAATACAGGATATTCATCTAAATCACCACGCAAAGAACGTGCCAGCAACAGTGCTTGCACAAAAGGAACCAATCCCCAATATATTTTTTCCTGCAAAAAAGGATGGCAAATGACCTCTCTTTTCTTTTCCTGCCATGCCTGTAAAACCACCTTACGTCCTGTTTCATTGAGCCATATCACGCCATTCTCTTTTTCCAAAAAATGATTTGGCCTAATCATTCTATTGTTAATCAATGTCAAAACAAAACGATCTGCATAAACGCTGCGTAGTTCTTCCATAATATCCATCGCCAAGGATTCTCGCCCCGGACGATCCCGGTGCAAAAAACCAACATATGAATCCAGCCCGACACTTTCTAAAGCCGATGCACAATCATGCGCTAAAAGAGTATAAACAAAAGACAACAATGCATTAACCCGGCCAATCGGCGGTCGTTTGCACCGCCCGGTGAAGGGAAACTCTTTTTTATTCTGCAAAATCAATTCCTGAAACACAGAAAAATATAGTTTGGCTGCATTCCCTTCTATTCCCAACAAGCTTTCCACATCCAATACCTTGCGGGCTTCTTTCATTGAAAGCCACAGCTCATGGCTCACTTGTTCCAATGCTGCAACATCTACATTTAATGGGTGATCGCGTCTGGCACGCTCCAAAACCGTACGGCTATTATACAGCTTTCCAACGATAAAATTCCGCGCCCAAATACAACAGCTGGATAAATCATCAGAAATACGATATTGCTTTTTTCGCAAAAGCACATTTCCCTGACTTGCACCACAAACCCTGGCCAGGAAACGCCCGTTCGGTTTGAGAAAACACAGGCCTATCTTATTACTTGCGCATGCTCCCATTAATGCCGGACTTGCTCCTTTATAACCAAAATATAAAATATTTTCTAAGGTCAATAAAGGTATTCGCCCTAAAACCTCCTCCTCCTGTTTGACTACAACATTCTCATTTTCCAAAGCTAAATAGGAATTTTCCGTCATCACAAACAGCGTATTCAATAGATGGCGCATTTATTCATCCCCTATGGATTGTTCATAATAATCTGCTACCGAAAGGTTCCGGCAAAGTCTTGGCAGACAAAGCTCCTTCAGGGAACAAGCCTGACAATGCTTAGCTGGCTTGACTTTAGGAGTTGTGCCGCGGCCATATGCTTCATGCATTTCTCTGAACATGGCAGTTACACGTGCCCGCAATTCCGCACTGAAAAGCACTTCATCCCGCCGATGGATCTCATCATAAAAAAGATAGCCTTTGGCAATTTCGCAGCAAAGCATCTCCTCCAGGCAAAGTGCCTGCGCACAAAGCTGCAAAATATCTACATCATCGGTTTTTGGTTGACCTCGTTTATATTCGATAGGCGTAACATTCCAAAGCCCTTCCCGACCATGAAGATGCGTACCATGCTCACCCTGTCTGAATTCAACCACATCACACTGGCCAGCTGCACCCAATTGTGCAGAAAAAACCCGCATGCCACGGCTGATAAGCAAATCCTGCCGTTTCTCTGTAAACGCCTCATCATGACAACGTTCATGAACGATATTGCCCTCTACCGTGCGCAGATTTTCCTGCCATTGACATTCCAAATGAATTAAGGCCCATTGTCTCCGGCAAAAAGCAAAATGCTGAATGCCGGAGATCATGAGAAAGTCTTCTTCCTTATACATTTTAAATCATCCGCTTACAAGTCACACCAGCCGGAAGATTCCCGTCATCTACCATCACTTCATAATCTGCATAGCTACGGGCTGGGATGTCCTTGTTTTTCCGAGTTACAGCTACCCGATCAAAAAGCTTATAGGCCGGCGCATTGCCAAGCTCGCTGTCATGACGGAATACAACGAGCTCCCGAACCGACATATTGCCCCTTGCTGCCGAATGATCCACTTCAAACATATTGATGATACTCGTCCACAAAAGGTCCAAATCTTTTTCGCTGAACCCTGTCAATTTACGAGCTAAATTAGCTGATACATAGCCTTCTACTTTATAAAGTGCATACGGAACAATATATTTGCGGCCCATTTCCGTCTTTTTATTCTGCGCATCCTTTTCTGTTGTAATCGCAACACGGGTAATGCCAATCTCCTGCGGCAGGATTGGATCAATGCTGCGTGCAAATCCCAACTGTACCGGCCCGCGCACCTGCCCGCAATTGAGTGCCTCTTTAACAAAGGTTGTCATGACTGCGCCAAAGGTACGGATATCATAAAAGTTCTCGCACATGAACTGCGCAATTTTTTTATCAATGTCCGGATCGTTTTTCTTCGCATCTTTGATACTCTTTTCATCAATCCCAAGATAAGAATATGCTTCCCGATCGCTGCGCTCTAAAGGCACCCGCTCTTTGACATAAATACGGTATCCCTTTTCCCCTTCACAGACCGCCTCCACATAGTTGCGAATCTTGCGTTTGATGCAGACATCCGTGATAATACCATGCCCTGTTTCCTGATCCATGCGGGGCATATTCCCTGCATCCGGATCTCCATTGGGATTGCCATTTTCCACATCAAATAATACAACAAATTCATACCGGTTCTTAATTGCGTCCATCATCTTTTTTATCCTCCTTTTTTTCATAACGCTTTTGTGTCTGATGATAATAGCCCAAAACAAATACGCTCTGTTTTTCGAGACTCAAATAGGTTGGCAGCGGCTGTGCCCCCGCCTCAATTTTTCCCATAATATCCGTCAGCTGCTTTTCAAAAAACACTCTCATCGCAATATTTTGCTTGGTATTCAATTTGCGCAAGTGATGGTGTGACAGCTTTTGCAGAATAGGAAATACCTTGGCTGGTGTTGTACAGGCCGCATCAAAATAGCGATCCTTGATGGTAGCATTCAATTCCGGATTTGCCGTCTGCTGGATATGTTCCAGCACCGCAAAAAGACGGCCCAATACATACGCCACATCGGTCACATTTTCATTCAAGCTCACTAGATCCCATCCTTTCTCATTTCCATATTTATAATTTTGTATGAGGCAAGCCTTAAGGATTGCCGCCCGCCGATAATTGATTTTCCGCGCTCCCTGTTCCATTCTTATACGAAGCATAATATTTTGGAACAACGATATCGGGTATGGTGTATTTTGCAGGATTGCCTTCATTGCCATTCCCGCCATCAAAGGAGATGCAGCCTTATCTTTCGAATGAGGATTCACCGTTTCATTTAACAACATCCACAAAGGAATATGCGCGAACTTTTCAAAGGCTGGTTTTACAATCTTCATACGCATTTCGTGCTGCTCTAAATTTTCTAAGATTTTTCCAAAGGTACTTTGGAGGAAAAACCGCACCGAAATCCGGGCTGCATTGGGAGCCAATCCCAAAATATAAAAGGGGTTCGAATAGGAAAGTTTGATACCTTGCCAATAGATTTCCTCCTGATGGACAATTTTAGAAAAAATCCCATCCAGATCTTCATCGCAAATATTTTCATCATCGCCAGAAATCATTGCCGTAAAAAAATCCGCGTGTGCATTGCTATCCTGCTCCGCCCAGTAAACGACCGTTGTATTCCCCAACGTCTTCACATGCTTCTTATCGGCCAAAAGCTGATTCAGCATCGTCCCGTAGGCAAAAGCCGCATACTCAGAGATAGGCGCATTTAGGCCCTGTTCCCGCCCATACGACTCATACGAAGGCGCATTGAAGGAAACTAAAGATGCGCCCGAGCTCTGCGCTCCCTGCACCCCCTTGATTGAAGGATGCACTCTGGCAATCGGCGCCAGCTTGCCTGTTACCAGACACTGCATCCGCACAGCATCACTGGCGGCAGCAGCCTCCCAGCATGCGCGGATTTCTGGGTCTTCCTGTACCGGCTTGCCATCCACGAAAAAGACAAGATTAGCCCCTTTTTCAATATCTTCAAGATATGGTGTCAAACAGGAATACTTCTCGATCTCCTCCGGCTGCCAACAATCAAAGAAAGCGCATACGGCCTTAGCGGCTACCGAAGATGCTCCTCTTAAAATTTGCTGATGGAGTTTAGCGGATGCAGCAAAGCATTTACGACTGCGTTCAGGCTTTCCTTTTTGATCCACACCTAAAAAGTAGCTCGAGTTTTCGCAGAGAAATTGTGAGGCTATGCCAGAGGTCTTATGTATCTGCTCTGGAACCAGCATATCCTGTGGTACGTCAACGATTTTTTTACCACGCTTTTCCTGCATTTTCAGGGTCAATACATTTGTAAGCTCACCAGCCGGATTCAAACACAGCGCATAGGATACACGCGCTGTGCTCCAATTTTTTTCTGGCACCTTTCCTTCTTTTCGAAGGGATTCATAGTGTCGCACCAATGCTTCCAATATCATTTGTGCACCTCACAGTTCCGCAAATCCAAAATACCATTTTGCAATACTGCCCGGAAAAAGAGTGGTGTGACATTTTTCATATCACTGTAATCCATACCATACAGCATATATCCCAAATCTTTCTCTTCGTTCGGATAAGCGGTTTCAACAGTTTCTCCTTCAAACGGCTTGAAATTTGCTGGAAATTCCCGGCAGCCAAATACAGGCTGATGATAAAACTGCCCCTTTTCCACTCGCCGCCGGAAAATATCACAGAATTTCCCCTCATTATCACTGGAATTTGCCTGCGGTGTCATGACAAAGTGTGCCTCAATCACATAGTGTACATCTTTTAACACCATGGAGGCCCGCTGCTGGATGTCGTCAGTCGTTACCAAACACAGTTCGTCAGTTGCACCGTGCATTGCAGAATACGCCTTCGAGCCCAAAAGTTTGGATTTTACCTCATTGCGCCGGATATTGGCAAATTTGATTTTGTTGCAGACATAGATTTTATCCACCATCCAGTCCAAACCAGGATGCCAATAAATTGCTGATAACAACCCCCTCGCTGCCGATGGTGTCATAACATCATAACTGACCCGCTCGGTTTTCATTTCCGGTCGAGAAAATAAAGCATAATCGCCCCAAACCTCAACCTTAACGCCAAAGCTCATTACATCACCTC